>DATDGP010000131.1:0-3427 GCA_036522035.1 Terriglobales bacterium | reverse complement strand
CTTCAGCAACCGCGTGTGCTCCATCCATATCCTGCAGTTCGCTTCGCCGCCAGACATCCTAGATAAGAACCGGATGCGCTAACGAGCGCCCGTCCGGGTCCGTCCGGGGGGTATCGCGCGAGCGATATCCCTACCGGGATCACATCCTATGAGAGAGGATGTCAAGAAAAAATACTTCACCACTCCTCTCCGTGAGGCCCCGGTGTGGTGACTTTGGGAGCGTACAGCATCCCGTCGGAGACCGGTCTTCTCATCTCATCTGAGCAGTTACCGCAAGGATCGGGTAGCAGCACTTTCCCTCACTCCTTGGGAGCAAGTAAATACGCATACGCCAGAAGCGCAAGGCCGACGAACAGCGGGATAAGACCGACCAGATAAGCTGGTTCTCTGCGCTCCTCTGCCGCAAGGAAGACTATGAAGCCGATGCCAACGGCGACGGTGATCAGACCGCCCAGTTTGATCCCCTCGCGGCGTCGGTGCGAGGCGTTCTTCTCTTCCTCACGAAGGAACTCAAGAGCAGCACTGCCCCCGGCTCCCTGGGTCTCGGCAATCTTCTTTAGAGTCTCGCTTCTGTAGTAGGCTTCTCTTTCCCGGCGGCGAGATTCCGACCAGGTTGCCACGGCTACGAACGAAAAAAGAGCAATAGCCCCAACACTCAAGAACATGAATAAGGGTAGGGCGTTCATTGCAAACGGATTCATAAAAATCTCCTATTCGCCTTTCTCGGCTGCATGTGGTGGGACAGCCCGGGATGGGATGCGGTTGCACTTTTTTCCGAGGATTCGGCAAGCGAAAATAATGCAACCATCCGTGGCCCGGCTAGGTCGTACCTGTGGAGGCGGGACCAGGGTGAATGCGAGTATGGATCGGGTCGATGTCGATAAGGTACTGGCTGGAAATATTTCCGCCTTCGAGGGGATCGTCGGCCGCTGGCAGCGGCCCCTCGTCAACCTGGCGTACCGGTTTTGCGGGGATCGGGGCCGCGCCGAGGAAATGGCACAAGAAGCGTTTCTGCGGGCGTACCGCGCATTGGACCAATGGCGCAGGGACGCGGCCTTTTCCACCTGGCTCTTCGCGCTGGCCACGAACCTATACCGGTCCGAGCTTCGCCGCATCCCGGCCAGAATAGTGTCGCTCGAAGACGTCGCGGAGCTAAGGGACTCGCGTGCCTTCGAGAGCGGGCTTGAGGACAAGGATCGGAACCGCGCCGTGCGCCGCGCGGTCTTCGCTCTTCCTCTCAAGTACCGGGAGGCGCTGATTCTTTTTTATTTTCACGGTATGGATGTGGCGGCTGCCGCGCAAAGCCTGGGCCTGCCGGAGGGCACGGTCAAAGCGAGACTATTCCGAGGGCGGAAAATCCTGCGCGGTAAACTTCCGCAGATTTTGACCGCTCCGCGACTGAAGGAGGCCTGATGAAGGACGACGATCTCAACCGCATTCTGTCCGAGGAAGAGGAACTCCTCCCATCATCGGGGTTCGCCACCTGCGTCATGGATGCGGTGCGGCGTGAGGCTTCGATCCCGCCGCCGATCCCGTTTCCATGGAAGCGTGCTTTGCCCGGGTTGGCGATCGCGGGCCTGGCAGTTGTGGCGGTTCTTATCGGTTTAGCGAAGTTGGTCCGAGGAGCAGCGAGCACGCAGTTTCCCCCGGCTCAGCCCACCGTGCTGGTGCCGATCCTGCACGCGATGATCAATGCCCGGGTTGGCTGGATCACTCTTGTGTTGCTTGTGACCTTGGCCTCAGTATTGCTCTCGATGCGCCTAACCTCCAGACTTAGCTGAGAGGTCGGGTGCGATATTCACTGGAAGAACGGTTGTTGTTGAAAAATTGCAATTACGCTCAAAATCCCTCAATGAGCGCTATGGGCCGTTCTCCAAGAGTTGACAGACCTGTGGGATACTTGCGAGAAATGTTCGTGCCGAGGAGATATGGCCGATGACAGACTGGTTCGCTCGCCCCGTTCTACACGTGGCCGACGTTGAGGCCTCGCTCCGCTTTTACGTTAACCGGCTCGGCTTCACGAGCCCCTGGCTCTACGACGAGGACGGCAGAGCGTACGTGGCACAGGTTGAACGGCAGGGCTGCGCGCTTATCCTGGCTAACACGTGGCCGGAGAAGATTGGCAAGGGCCTAATGTTTATTTCCCTGAACGTCGAGCCGGAGTCGCGCGAGGCCACGGCTGCTGCGGTGGACGCGCTGCGCGCGGAACTCGAGGCCAAGGGCGCTCCGGTCAAGGAGGGTTCGTGGGGCTACCGGCTTCTGGTGGTTGATGATCCCGACGGCAATCAGCTCTTCTTCAACTATCCAGCCGACGCTGCATCCGGCTAAGCCGGGAGTCGAATCCATCGACTCCATCAGCCATCCCGCGATGAGCGTGCCCCATTTTGGGATGGGAACGGCCTCAGAGAAGACGGGTAAACGGGACCGGCATCCACGGCTTAGAATCGCGATCGGTTTCGTAGCCAGGTTTGCCGGGTTGGGCGGTTTTGTAGTTATAACCGGGCTTCATTTTGGGCTGTCCCGTCGAGTCCAGGACCTTCTCTGCTTTCTGCCGAAGGGAGGCCTGGAGGCGGTTGCCGACCATCTTCACCATCACGTCGACATTCGCGTCTACCTTATCGATTGGAACATCGCAAAGTTACACAGCACGGGCAAGTTTCTTCAGACCTTTGCCGAGACCTCCCGCTTTGTGGAATCTCCACGAGCAGATGATATACGCGTCTAATGGACCGGCGCCGGCTGCTGTCTGCAGCTCTTGCAATGCCTGAGCGAGTTCGGCCTCAGCCTCTTTTGTATTTTTGGTCGACGCGACCGTCAGGTGAACACCTGTCATGGTCTGCCCACCCACCGGCACAACGACCACCGCCATGCACGTCAGGATGTTATTGAACTTAAGTTTCTGGTCGTCAGATTGGACCTGACGACTTATTTGTTTCGACTTAGGGATGTACTCGTCGAGGTACTTGGTCATCGCTCATCACCGTCCCGGGAAACATTCCAAAATATTGATGCCCTTGTCACGCACCCGTCAAAGAGCAACCAGTGGGCAGCCAATTTCGAGCGGGGCCGATGTGCCACCTGACGCTTTAATTCAACAGGTCGGCGATCACGAGCCAGCCGTGGGGTTCGCGCACGACGTCGGCGATGGCCACCAAGCCTCCGTGGCCGAGGGTGAATTGCTGCCAAAGCAGTTCGAGAATGCGCTGCGCCGGCCCCCTGCCGCCACCGTGCACGCGGCCGACCACCGCTTCGCGGAAAGCGTACCAGTGCAAGCCTTGGGCGAGCGTCTGCACGTCCTGGCCGAAGATCGAGTCGAGCCTCTCCTGCAGTTGGCTCGATGCCGCGTTCACGAAAATACCGAGCAAGCCGCCGGTTCCGAAGGCAATGCCCGCCTTCGTGGCTCCGCCGGCAGCGCCGTACACCTTCT
>DATDGP010000130.1:0-2740 GCA_036522035.1 Terriglobales bacterium | reverse complement strand
GCACCGGTGGTGGCGCTGCGGATTCCCGAAGCAGATCTGGCTTTGGCCCGAAAGCAGGCTGAACAGAAGGGGCTGCCTTACCAGACCTACATCAAATCGCTGTTGCACGAGACGCTCGCCGAGCGCGAAAAGCGATTAAGGTGAAGTGGTTTTCCCTGCTGCCGTGTTATAGCGTATGATAAAGGACGTTATCGTGCGTGAACGAGATTCAGGCTGACCGCAAACAGCCCTTTGCCACCACTTAGGACTCACGCAGGAATAACAGCTCATCGGTGGTCGTGACAGCAACATTACCAAGGAAGTCGGTTCCGGGCCATTCCCTTCGCAGTAATCGGTAGCCCCAATATTGAAGGCCGACCGAGCTGGTCCGACCTCTGCCCCATCTCGCCACCGATTATGTTATAGTCTCGATTGTAATGGCTTTTCAGTCGCAACTATAACATTATGAGACCTCTCGCCTTCTCGCCGGATTCCTTGCGAAAGCTGCTGCTCCACGACAAGATCGCAACGCTTCCCGATCTGAAACGCGCCCTCGGCACGGACGTCGACCTCACCGTGTTCCGAAAGCTTAAAGAACTCGACTACCTGACCAGCTACTCTCATGGCGGCCGTTTCTACACTCTTCGCGAGATCGCCCGTTTCCGAGCCGATGGCCTGTGGTCCTGCACGCCGGCCTGGTTCTCCCGTTACGGTACCCTGCTGGCCACCGCCGAGGCGTTCATCGGTAGCTCGGTCGCGGGATATTTTGCCGAAGAACTGTCTGCGATCTTGCACGTGGGCGCGCAAGATGTTTTGCGCCACCTTGTCCAGCAGAAAAGGATCGCTCGGGAATTGATCTCCGGCCTGTTCCTCTATACCTCCATCGATCCCTCCACCCGCCAGCGGCAATCTCTGACACGTCGTAGCAATCAGTCCGTTCCCACGGTGGTCGATGCCGCCTGTCTGGAAGTATCTCTCGATGAAATGAAAGCCGCCATCATTTTGTTCTACAGTCTGCTGGACGAACAGCAGCGCCGCTCGTACGCAGGTCTGGAATCGTTGAAACTCGGCCACGGCGGCGACAGCGTGCTGGCCGAATTTCTTGGCCTCGATCCGCACACCATCGCCCGCGGCCGCCGCCAGTTGCTGGAGCAGGATGTTGAGATCGGCCGCATCCGGCGGTCCGGCGCCGGGCGCAAACCGGTGAAAAAAAAACGCCCCAAGTAATCCAGGCCATCGAAATCCTGCTGGAACACGACACCGCCGGCGATCCTATCACCGGCATTCGTTGGACCCACAAGACGCCTGCCGGAATCGCCGAATTGCTGCGGCAGCCCGATATCGAGATCTCAGCCAATACCGTGGCGCGGCTGCTTCACGATATGGATTTTTCCCTGCGCGTGAATCGCAAAGCCATTGCCACCGACTCAAGCCCGGATCGCGACCAACAGTTCCGTTACATCTCGTCATTGCGTACCCGCTTTGAACGTCAGGGGCTACCTATCATCAGCGTTGATACCAAAAAGCGAGAACTGGTCGGCAACTTCAAGAACCATGGCGTCAAGTGGGATCGCACGCCCGTGCGCGTCAATGACCACGATTTCCGTTCCGATGGCATCGGCGGCGCGATCCCTTATGGTATCTATGACCTGCTCGCCAACCGAGGCTCGGTTTTCGTAGGCGTCTCGCATGACACCGCAGCCTTCGCCGCCCACTCCATAGCCGGTTGGTGGAAGCGCGACGGCGCAGACCGCTACCACCGCTGCCGCCAGTTGCTCATCCTTGCCGATACCGGTGGCAGCAACAGCTGCCGTACCGGCGCTTGGAAGACCGAACTGCAAATCCAGCTCTGCAACAGTTTTGGACTCACAGTCACCGTTGCTCATTACCCCACCGGCGCTTCCAAATGGAATCCTATTGAGCACCGCTTGTTCTCCGAAATCTCCAAAAACTGGGCCGCCGAGCCTCTGGACAGTTATCCAAAGGTCCTCAACTTCATCCGCAACACCTGTACCCGAACCGGCCTCACCGTCTCGGCTTACCTCGACCGTAGACAATATCCCACCGGCACGTCACCCGATCCAGAGCAACTCCGCTGTCTTTCCCTCAAACGACACTCGACGCTGCCAGCCTGGAACTATACGATTGCTCCGATGTGAATCTATTGTTGCGTCAGCCCTAAGAGCGTGCGGAAACCGCATCCAAGACTACGGCAAAGCCAAAGAGCAAACTGAGTGCCGCTGGTAGGGCCGCCATTGTCGCGGCATTGAAGAAACGTTGGGCTGCTAAGAAAACGGGCCTGACCGTCGCTAAGAAAACAGCCGCCAAGAAAGCCGCTTCAAGGAAAGCTGTTGCCAAGAAGGGGCATCGACTGCGATGGCGGCGGAGTAGTAGGACGGCCGGAGCTATTGTTATCGGCAAGGCCGCGCTACGGCTTGTTTGAACTCGTGGTCGCCTGCTGGGTCTTGTTGAACAGAGTCGCCGACCAACCAGATTGCGGACTTAGAGTTTCTGTAGCCAGGATGCATAACGCGCTGGCCTGCGTCCCCAGGGCGTGTTGGATCCACCGGCTTTTGCGATTCCCAAAGGGAAGGTAGGTACGCACCCGTATGCACACCTATCCGCATCCCTGGGCGCACGTTGAGTTATCTTCCAGAAGCCGACTTCCCAGGATCTATTTCCGTGAGCGGCGCTTACTGGGAGCAACCCGCGACTCCGAGTTCCAGCGGACACTTCAACGGTTTGGACGTTATTCGGTGTG
>DATDGP010000129.1:0-4711 GCA_036522035.1 Terriglobales bacterium | reverse complement strand
CAATTGCCCGTCAGCCGAAGGACTGTACGGCTTTGGCAGGCATGGTGGCTAGCTCCAGGGTCCACTTTCGCTAGCACTCTTTGCATCCTAAATTCTTAAAAAGGCGAATTCTTAAAGAGGCGTCCGTGACTTGCGCCTCAGGGGCACGGGAAGGCTAGTCTCTCGCAACCAGAGTGCCAAGCTCTCCTAGAGCCCAACGTGGGCTTTTTAGCCTTTGGCAATCACGTGGGGGAGAGCCGGGTGTAAGAAAGTTAGGTAAAAACTACCAGAGCTGGGATTGGGCATGAGACGACGGGAAGACAACGCTCCTTGAACAGGATCGGCGTCACGCCCCGGACGATGAAGAAAATGCTTCAGATTTATCGCCGTTCGCTTCCTCGTTAAAGCACAGGCTGTCTCAGGTCAAATGAGGGTGTTTCTTATTCTCATTGGCTTACGTCTCACCAAAGTGCATGGTCCCTAGCTGGACCTTTCTCGCACTGGGGTATGAACCGCTTCCAACGTTGGAGACGTCTTGGTCTCGTTCGCCTGTGTCCCTAGCGTAATGGGTGACGCCGATGCCCCCGAGTGCATCCTGGTACAGGCTGTTCTTGGTTCGGCTTGCGCCAGGAGTCCGCCGACTAAATGCCAGATCGGCGGACAAGGTCCAGCCCCGCCAGTTCTATCGCGAGAAGCTGTGCGGCCGTCGCTGGTCCCGGGCAGGCATTTCCGGGTGAGGTTTTTTAGGGAATCGAGAACGAACGGGGCATCGAGTGACGGGAGCGGATTCGTTATGTTTTGCGGGAGTTTTTGGGAGCTCCGACTGGATGAGCGGACGAGGGCGCCGACTGAATGGACGAGCTACGCATCAAGAAGTTTGGCTGGGTGCTGCGACAAGTGGCGGGAGCAGGATTGCTGAGAGGCAAGACGGTGGGCATCGATGCCACCACGCTGGAGGCGAATGCTGCGATGACGATCGATGTGCGGCGTGACGCCGAGGAGAGCGATCTGAAGAGTTTAGAGGAAGCGGCCGGGCTGGAAGACACCGAAGAGGCGACACTACGGCCCATGGATCGGCGACGTAAGAAGAAGGGATCGAATCGAGGAGTGGGTGCTCCGGAGGCCGGGATCAGGCGCTAAAAAATGGTCGTTCCGCGCTGGCCTACAACGCCAAGCACGCGGTGGACATGGGCACCGGAGCGATTGTGGCAGTCACCACACACGGCGGGGCGGCGGTGGATACCACCCCTCGGTTGAAGAGATCCCTGCCGGCCGTGGGCAGGCGGGCCCGCCTACGGCGCTTAAAAATGCTGCTGGAGCGCGAGGGATGCTAGATGGATAGTTAGGGGCTACCGGTTGTGAGTAGGGGAGAGGTCGTCCCACCCATTCCCGGCGGTCCTTAGAGCTGGACCGTTACGGTTTTTACTTCGGTGTATTGTTGCAATGCGTATTCACCGTTTTCGCGGCCGATGCCGGATTGCTTGAAGCCCCCAAAGGGAGCGGCGGGATCGAAAACGTTATAACAGTTCACCCAGACTGTGCCTGCGCGGATGCTATTGGCGATGGCGTGCGCCTTGCCGATATCTCTGGTCCAGACGCCTGCCGCGAGGCCGTAGATGGTCTTGTTGGCGCGCTCCACCAGGTCGTCCATGTCACGGAACTTGAGAATGCTCATTACCGGACCGAATATTTCTTCTCGAGCGATCATCATTTCGTCTTTCACATCCGAAAAGACCGTCGGGCGAATGAAATAGCCGCGATCGCCCACGCGATCGCCACCGCACAGCATCTTGGCGCCTTGCTGTTTGCCGGATTCGATGTAGCTCATGACTTTGTCGAACTGAACATCATCGACTTGCGGTCCCTGTTCGGTTGCCGGATCAAGAGGATCCCCTACCGTACGTCTTTTGGCCCGTGCCACGCTCCGCTCTACGAATTCGTCATGGACTTTCTCCTCGATATACAGGCGCGACCCTGCAGAGCAGCACTGACCCTGGTTGAAGAAGACAGCCGAATGGGAACCTTCTACGGCCTTATCCAGATCGGCATCGGCAAAGACGATATTGGGGCTCTTTCCTCCAAGTTCCAACGTGACTCGTTTGAGATTCGATCTCGCTGAGGCTTCCATGATTCGGTGGCCAACCTCGGTAGAGCCGGTGAAAGCCACCTTATCGATGTCCATGTGCCTGGCAATCGCAGCGCCCGCCGTCGGACCATAGCCCGGGAGAATATTGACCACCCCGGCCGGGAAGCCGGCTTCGAGGATCAGCTCGCCCACCCGCAGCGCCGTCAGAGGCGTCTGCTCGGCGGGTTTCAGGACCACCGTGTTGCCGGTAGCCAGCGCCGGCGCCAGCTTCCAGGCTTGCATGAGGAGCGGGAAATTCCAGGGAATGATCTGGCCTACCACGCCAACCGGCTCAAGGCGCGTATAGCAGAAATAGGGTCCGTTGATGGGGATCGTTCGGCCTTGTACCTTGTCGGCCCAGCCGGCAAAATAGCGGTAGCAAGCCACGGTCTTTGGAAGGTCAGCCGCAAGCGCCACAGAATAGGGCTTGCCGTTGTCGAGTGATTCCAGTCGAGCCAGATCGACCGCATTTTTTTCGATCAGGTCGGCGAGTTTGTTGAGCAGGCGCCCGCGTTCGGCGGCGGCTAGCCGACGCCACGCGCTGCCTGATTGAAAGGCGGCACGCGCAGCCTCGACAGCCCGATCAACGTCTTCCGCATCCGCTTCAGCTACCGAACAGATCTCTTCGCCGGTCGCTGGATTGAAGGTCGGAAATGCTTTTCCCGACTTACTGTTCACCCATTCGTTGCCGATGAGGAGCCGTGGCGGGGGAAGCACGATCGACGGCGCCACTCTTTCCAGTACAGTTGCCATAGTGTCCTCCTTCGGAGCTAGGTCGTAATTCTGTCTTAGATCCTTTGTGTCAAGATCAAGCTAAGTTATTGCCAGACCCAACGTCCGGTATGGTTCCGCGAGCCTGCGCCTTGGGGGTTCGAGAATGCTGAGTATGGCCAGCTATTGCTTGCGGGTCGTGATCGAGCTCTGGGGTGCATGGCATGCTGATAACTTTAATAGCAATGGACTGCATTTTACTTTTAGGCGATCCGATATGACGCGGGTCCATTTTGCCTTTTTGTTATGGTAATCTTTTTCGTGCTGATGCTGAGAAACCGAAGGGAATCCGATAATGCTTTCCACCGCTGAACTGGTAAGAGCTGATCACGAGCACGTGATTCACTCCTTGCATCATCCTAGCGATCACGCCGAACCGCTTATCATTGTCCGCGGGCATGGCTCAACGGTTCAGGACATTGAGGGGCACGAGTACATCGACGGGCTTTCTGGTCTTTGGAACGTGAACGTCGGTCACGGTCGCGCCGAACTGGCAGATGTCGCCTCGGAACAGATGAAAGAACTCGCCTTTTTCTCGAGTTACGCCGGGTCAACCAACATCCCTGCCATCACGCTGGCCGAGCGGCTCATGGCCCTCGCCCCATACATGCAAGCGGTATTCTTTACCTCGGGAGGCGCTGAAGCAAATGAATCGGCGCTTAAAACTGCCCGTTTTTATTGGAAGGTACAAGGCAAACCGGGCAAAGTAAAGGTCGTGGCGCGCCATCACGGGTATCACGGAGTCACGCTCCAGGCAATGAGCGCCACATCGATGGGATCGTATTGGAAAATGTTCGAGCCTCGGGTGCCGGGTTTCGTCCACGTCCAGACCTGTTATCCGTATCGTTTCCAAGGAGCAAAACCTGGTGAGACAATCGGCCAAGCGGCGTCGCGCGAGTTAGAGGAAACAATCCTTCGCGAAGGAGCCGACACAGTTGCTGCCTTCATTGGAGAGCCAATCCACGGCGCTGGCGGGGTTATCTATCCTACAGAGGACTATTGGCAGCGAGTGCGAGAAATCTGTACGCGTCATGACGTGCTGCTTATCGCCGATGAGGTGATTACCGGGTTTGGTCGGACCGGGGAGTGGTTCGGTCTCTCGCACTGGAACGTGAAACCCGACATCCTGTCCTTCGCCAAAGGCATCACTTCGGGCTACTTGCCCCTGGGGGGGATCATGGTAACCAAGGACATTAAAGAGGCGATGGACTCGGTCGAGCCAGCAAATCGTTGGATGCATGCCTTTACGTTTTCCGGTCATCCCACCTGCTGCGCCGTCGCATTGAAGAATATCGAGATCATGGAGCGGGAGGGTCTGCTGGAGAACGCGGCCAAGATGGGAGACCGGCTTTACTCCTGCCTGTTAGATGGGTTCTCTCAGCATCCCAACGTGGGCGAGGTGCGGGGTGGCAAGGGCCTTATGGCCGCGGTCGAATTCGTGGAAGATCGGGCCACCAAAAAAAACATCGCAGGCGACCGCAAAGTCGCCGCACGCATTCAAGCCGAGATGACGAAACGTGGCGTGCTCACGCGGACCCGTTCGGTGGCCGGCGGCCATCCGGCGCCCGGCGACGAGGTGCTCTTCGCGCCTCCCTTAGTTGTCACCGAAGCTGAAATCGACAAAATCGTCCGCGTCACACGCGAGAGCACCAAGGCCGTGTTAGGGTCGTAGCCAGTTCATCTCTCCCGCACGAAGCTCTTTGAAGCTTGGCCTGGTGTTCAAAGAGCGTTGCTTCTGGGCGGATACATAGGCTAGCCAATTGCTGTAAAGCCGTGTCGCCGCCGGTTGCCAAGATCGGACCATCGTCTTCCCATCCATAACGGCCGCGAGCTCCT
>DATDGP010000128.1:0-7588 GCA_036522035.1 Terriglobales bacterium | reverse complement strand
TTGAGACCAACTTCTCAGTCACGCCGGTTCTTCCTTTCCTCACGCAGGAAGGACGCAGCGGCGACGCTTGAAAGAAGTGCGACCGCCGCAAGGGTCAGAAACGCTCTGCGCCATCCGTAGTTCACGGTAATGCGTGCCATGCTGTCTCCAGCAAGAACTCCGCCGAGGTAGCCGAGGCCATCAATCAAGCCGGAGGCCGTGCCGCTGCCGTGTTTTCCACCAAAATCTAACGCGATGGCGCCAGCCAGAAACGAATACGGTCCTAGGGTCAGGAACGCCACGCCAGCCACTAGCACCACAGGCCACACGCGCGAACCATCAGTGATTCCGGAACCGAGCACCATCAGGACGAGGCTGGCTAAAAACAGGCCGACGAGCATCAAGGCGGCGCGTCCTCCGCGGCCCAGACGGTCGCTCAACGAGCCGCACAGAATAACCGATACGCCGCCGAGGAATGGGAACCACGCACTCGTGCTGGCGGCTTCACCCGCTTTCATGCCGATAGCCTGAGTGAAGTAAGTGGGAGTCCACAAGCTGAAGGTCTCGCGAAGGATAGTGGTTCCGAGAGAAAGCAGGCAGGCAAGCCAGAAGACGCCGCTTACGAGGAACGGCCGTAGCAGCTCACGCCCCCCCCTGGGCCTATCGAACTCCTGGGACTTCCCAAACAGGTTTGCTGGGTTGACGAGAGGCTCAGTTCCGCCCACCTCGGCAGGAGATTCGCGCAGCAGCATGGTGCACACCGCCAGCAGAGCCGCCAGAACTAGCGCGGTGATCAGGAACACCTGGCGCCAGCTGAGACCCTTGGAGATCAGCATCCCCATAAACTGGCGCGCCACGGCGTCTCCAAATAAATAGCTCAGGCTGATGAGGCCCATCACCGTGCCATAACTTCGGAAGGTAAACCATCGCGACGCAATCTTCACCGCGCCGGCCCAGCCCAACGACTGAACCAACCGGTTGCCGATCCACGCTATGGTGAACATAGGCAGAGTTCCGGAAGCTGCAAAGAGCAGCGTGAACAAGACGCTGCCCCCCATCCCGATTAAGAAATTTCTGCGTCCGCCGAACAGATCGGCGAGGCTTCCGCTGGGGAACTTGCCGGCTGCATAGGCCAGCACGCCCAGCGATGCCAGCGAGCCCATCATCACCTGAGCGGTACCGGCATTCACTCCCCGACGCCCAAGTTCGCCGATCAGCAGGGGCATAGCCACCGACAGGTTCGAGCGGCAGAGATAGTAGCCGGAGTAACCCGCAATCAGTAAGACCACATTCAGTAACTGCCATCGGGCCAGATTGTCGGTCCGCACGGCGGGCGAGGTCACGGACGTTCTCCCGCGGCTAGCCGCTCGTTGATCTCCTCAATGATCGGTTCGATGTGGGCTACGCTGTCAACGAAGTAGTGCGCACCCGCTGCCTTGAGAGTGCTGCCCGCGTGACTAAGTCGGAGCGTGCGATCATCCGGGTCGAGGGCTGCCAGATGCTCTGCACTCAGCCCCACTTCGTTGCCGGTTGCGGTCACGCCCACGGTCCACATGCCGGCGTTCAGGCCTTCCTCGATATCTTTCACTGTATCGCCGACCTTCACCGCAGTCGCGGTCGACGTCAGGTGGAAGTCGAGGGCAATCCGAAGACACATCCACGGAAATGGCCTGCCACCACCAACATCGTCAGGGCTGAAGGAGAGGTCCGGACGGTAGCCCTGTTCGGCGGCCCGGGCCACAAGAAGATCCAGCATCGGCCTGGTGTAGCCCGTGGTGCTGCCCAGCTTCAGACCGCGACCACGTAGCGCTGTTGCCACGCCGGCCACTCCGCTGATGAGCTGCGAGTGTTCCCCTAGGATCTCCATCTGGAGCGGCACGAAATCGACGAACATCGCCTCGACATCCTCCTCTCGAGCGGGCCGGCGGTTGCGCCTCCGCCATTCTCCGTCCACATGCGGGAGGGCGAGTATCCGGCGGATGTGATCTTTTTTGAACAGGCCCATGTCGCGGCGAACATCCGGATCACTGAGTTGAATTCCGCGCGTCGCGAAGAGCCTCACGACCGCCTTGATCGGCGCCAGTGATCCAAAGTCCACCGTCGTTCCCGCCCAATCGAAGACCACCGCTTCCAGGCGCTTCACAGGCTCATCTCCTCCATGGTCCGGCTTGCCACGCCAAAGGAAAGGGTCATGCCGGCCCCACCCGGTGACGTAACGATCCTGACTCCGGGTGCGACTTCGAGGGAAAGATAAGCGTGCTCCGGATGTTTGGCATAGACTCCGTGCCAGCGCTGCCGAATCTTCATGGAGGGAGCGCGAAGGAATCCAGAAACGTAGCTGGTAATCAACTCGTCGACCTCCTCCTTGTTGAAGATATCGACCGAAAGGCCGTACTCGTGAGAGTCGCCTAAGGTGAGCTCGCCAGCTGACGTCTGCGACACCAGTCCATGAATTCCCCACCGGTCGTATTGCGGGGTCTCCGATGCAATACGCTGCTTGAGCGCGGGCAGCGTGCCGCAGATACCGAACGCCGGATAGAATCGAAGCGTCAGTCCGGCCGCAAGCGCTGGTCCCAAACGCCATCCGCTTGGCTGCGGCTCAGTTCGCAGCATTTGCAACTTGACACGGGTTAGGCCCGACCGCGCGTACACGTCCGGATACAGCGACTCAAAATCATCGCCGCTGCAGATGATGACCTGATCCGCCTTCCAGCACTCGCTCCCGGCCTCAATAAGCGGCGGCTCGATTCCGTGCACACAGCAGCCAAAGCGCATTTCTACGCCGAATTTTTCCTCGAGATATCCAGGCAGAGCCGCCAGGGTCACGCGCGGATCGACAGTGAGTTCGGTCTCGCTCCACAATGCGCCGATCAACCCACGCGACTGGACCGCACTCGAGCGGGCTAAAACCTGTTCGGCGTTCAACCAGGTGCATTGGTAGCCTAGGCTCGGCGCGACTTCGGCAAACTCCTGTGCCACGGCCGCCTCGTCTTCGCGGTAGACAACGTGCAGCGATCCGTCAGGCCAGTAAGGAAGCCGGGCCGCCCCGAGAACTTCCAGCCAGCGCTCCCGGCTGCGCAATGCTAACTGGTGAAGAAACCCGTGGGGCTGACCGATCGGCCAGATCATCCCGAAGTTTCGTACCGAGGCACCCGAGGCGCACAGGCTGCGTTCAAAGACAACTACGCGCAGGCTTCTTCGCGCCGCTTCGTAAGCATGCGCCAAGCCGAGGATACCAGCTCCGACCACGGCTACATCTGCCCGACGCTCCATCTGCCCCACCTCGGTCCCGCTTCGCGCACGAGCTTTCCCGACCGGCGGCTCCTTTGAAACGACAAAACCGTACTTCCGTTTCGATCTCAGATCTCGCCGATCGCACCCGGATGTTACCTGATCGAGTGGATGCTTAACATTGGTTCTTGTATAGCAGAACTGCCGATCGTGCTCCATTAAGAATCTGTGACATTTCAGCAGATAATAGCGTCTGAACCTTCAACGCAACTGTTCGCATCACAGTGGCAGTAACGTTCTGGTCACTGTTGGACTCACAGGGGGAGTTTACATTTGCCGCGGTTGTTATCAGTCAACGTGGGTCGCCCCCAGGAGCGCATCTGGCGCGGGAAGACTGTGTATACGTCGGTGTGGAAGCAGCCGGTAGAGGGCCGGCGCGTGGTTCGGCGGCTCAACATCGATGGCGACGCACAGGGCGACCTGGCCGGTCATGGTGGAGAACAACGCGCTGTGTTGGTCTATCAGATCGATTCCTACCGCCACTGGGAGCATGAACTGAAGCGAAGTGATTTCACATTCGGGCAGTTCGGAGAGAACTTCACCATTGAGGGATTCTCCGATAGCGAGGTCGCGATCGGTGACCGCTACCGAATCGGCGGTGCGTTGTTCGAAGTCTCGCAGCCGCGGGTGACGTGCTACCGCGTCGGCATCCGCATGGATGAGCCGCGGATGGCGGCTTTGCTGGTCCAGCATCATCGCCCGGGATTCTATTTCCGGGTGCTCGAAGAGGGTGAGGTAGGCGCCGGCGACGAGATCGTTAAGGTTGCCGGGGGCCCGGAACACCTGACTGTCACCACGGCCAACGCGCTGCTCTATCTTCCTGGGGCCGCCAAGGAAGATCTTGAGCGTGCCTTGCGCATCCAAGCTCTGAGCTCTGGCTGGAAGTCTTCTTTTGAGGCGCTTCTGGGGCAGATGACTCAGCCCGGGGCGCACACTGGCAATGCCGGATTAGCTTCGCCAGAACAGATGTCTACCGCTCGACCCGGGTTCCGGCCTCTAAAGGTGGCCAGAATGGATCGCGAGAGCAGCAGCGTGATCTCGCTGGTGCTTGAGCCCCTGGACGGGCATTCGCTAACCGTCCCTCTCCCAGGGCAGTTCGTGGTGTTGCGGATCCGTCCTCAAACTGACGCGCCGCCGATCCTGCGTAGCTATTCACTATCTGACATGCCTGGGGCCGATCGTTATCGCGTAACCATTAAGGAGGAGCCGAATGGAATTGCCAGCACCTACGTAAGGACACAGCTTCGCACCGGCGATGTCCTGGACGTCAGTGCACCCCGCGGCGCCTTCACCTTGCGTCCTGGCGATCTACCTGTGGTGTTGTTGAGCGCAGGCGTCGGCGTGACTCCGGTGATGGCGATGCTCCACGCCTTAGCAGCGCAGGCGTCCTTGCGCCAGGTCTGGTGGATCTATGGAGCCCGCAACCGCCTCGATCACCCCTTTGCGCAGGAAGCACGCGATCTGCTGGCTAGACTGCCCGACGCCCGGAGCTATATCCAATACAGCAAGCCTAATGGGTCCGATAGGCTAGGTTCCGACTACGATGCGGCTGGTCACCTGACGGCCGAGGCTCTGGTAAGGTTGGGTGTGCCGCGCGAGTCTGACTTCTATCTGTGTGGCCCGACGGCCTTCCTTAAAGACTTGACTGCCGGGCTCAGCGGTTGGGGCGTGGCCGATGACCGCATCCATTCCGAGGTTTTTGGTTCAGGAAAGTCGATTACGCCAGGCATTAAGGAGCAACCGCGGCGGCTACCGCACCCGCCGTCGGATCCCGCCAGTGAAGGTCCAAGGATTTCATTTGCTCGTGCCGGGCTGACGGTTTCCTGGGGCGCCAAGTTCCAGAGCCTGTTGGAGCTCGCCGAGGCTTGCGATGTTCCGGTACGCTGGTCATGCCGGACCGGAGTTTGCCATACCTGCGAGTGCGGATTGATTTCCGGTTCGGTGAAGTATGATCCCGAGCCACTGGAGCCCGCGGCCGAAGGCAACCTGTTGATTTGCTGCTCACGCCCGCAAGAAGATGTGGTGATTGATATCTAAGAGTCCTAAATCATCCGCGATGAAAGTAAGTGGCCACGCTCATGACAATACTTCTCCTTTTCCTTCTCGGCGGCATTGTTGGGTTGCGTTCGCTGACACCACCGGCGCTCATCTGCTGGGCTGCCCATTTTGGATGGTTGCATCTGGCAGGAACCAGGCTCGCGTTCATGAACCATCCGGCGGCGCTTATTGTCTTTACGCTACTGGCTGTTGTCGAGCTCGTCGCCGATAAGCTTCCGAAGACACCGGCGCGTACTGCGCCTGCAGGGCTTATCACGCGCATTGTCCTTGGCGGGTTTTGTGGTGCAGTACTGGCGACAAGCGCTGGTGGCAGCCTGCTACTTGCTGTACTCATTGGCGTTATCGGCGCCCTCGCGGGAACATTTGCGGGCTACAGTGTCCGCCACGCTCTGGTCCAGCGCGCGCATCTGCCCGATTTTCGGGTGGCATTGGTTGAGGACGTTGTCGCGATCACGGGGGGTTTGCTGATCCTCTCTCACATCTAAACCATTTGATACAGGAGTTTCAGATGGAAGTGTCACACTACGACGCAATCATCCTTGGTTCGGGACAAGCTGGCAACCCACTCGCCATCGCGCTCGCAGCTAGGAACAAGCGAACGGCAATGATCGAGCGAGCGGCAGTGGGCGGGACATGCATCAACTACGGCTGCACCCCAACCAAGACCATGGTAGCCAGTGCCGAGGTGGCATACATGGCGCGCCGTGCGCCAGAGTATGGCGTTAGGGTCGGCGACGTATCAGTCGATATGTCCCTGGTCCGCGAACGTAAGCGCAGTATGGTTCAGGCTTGGCGCGAGCGCCGTGAGAAGAGTTTGAAGCAGGCTGGGCTCGTCGATCTGATATACGGACAAGGGTCGTTCGTGGCTCCGAAACAGCTACGGGTGCGCTTGAATGACGGGGGAGAGCGTATCCTGACGGCCGATCTGGTAGTCATTGACACTGGACTTTCATCCAGTGGACCCCACCTTGAAGGGCTGGCGAGCGTTCCCTATCTGGACAACGTGAGCGTGATGGAATTGGACGAGTTGCCGAAGCATCTGTTAGTGCTTGGAGGCGGCTACGTTGGACTTGAATTCGCGCAGATGTTTCAGCGCTTCGGCAGTCGAGTGACGGTGATCCAAAGGGGAGGGCAGCTACTGACAATGGAGGATCCCGACATTGTCGATGAGATCACGAAAATTCTCAGAGAAGACGGAATCGAAATCCTGCTTGAGGCTAAGACTGAGTCGGCAGCATCTTCTGACAGAGGAGTACGCCTAACGGTCAAGGTGAAGGAGGTGAGTAGGAACCTGGAGGGAACGCACCTGCTGGTCGCGACCGGACGCCGGCCAAATACCGAAAAACTGAACCTCGAAGCTGCCGGCGTCGCTACGAATGATCGGGGCTATATTCAAGTGAACGACAAGCTGGAGACGGCCACTCCGGGCATCTATGCCGTGGGAGACGTAAAAGGCGGGCCAGCCTTCACTCATGTGTCGTACGATGACTACCGCGTCTTGAAGGCTAATTTGCTGGAGTCTGGAAACCGCAGCATAGCCGGTCGCCTAGTGCCCTACTGCGTATTTATCGATCCGCAGCTCGGCCGCATCGGCCTGAGTGAAAGAGAGGCCAAAGACCAAGGGAAAAAGGTGGAGGTCGCCAGGCTACCGATGAACGTGGTGGCCCGAGCCGTCGAAACTGGAAAGACGCGCGGCTTCATGAAGGCACTTGTAGATCCCCAGACGGAGGAGATTCTGGGTGCTGCGATCCTGGGCGAAGACGGCGGTGAGTTAATGTCAATGATCCAACTTGCCATGATGGGCAAGCTGAAATACACAGCGCTGGAGAACGCGATTCTGGCGCATCCTACGCTGTCTGAGTCTCTTAATAACCTGTTTGGCGGTCTTCATCGCGACTAGAGCTGAGTCTCATTAAGGGGTCTTAGGGAAGCGCGCGAAGCTACGCTGAGCACGGACGCTCTTACGGCCATTTGACGCAAGCTATTGGAGACCGATAGTTGCTATTTTATAAGCGAGAGGCTATTAGCGTTATTCATTTAGAAGGAAAGTTGAGCATAACACCGAATAAACTACCTGACATATCCCACTCTTGCTGACTCTTCTACAATCTTTTGGTAGCTTCCAAATCACGTAATTCGTGGGGCAAAAGATACTAAAAACTATATATATGGAGCTAGGATCGGCAACCTAAACCCGCATCTGATGGGCTCTAAGCTGTTGAAATATCAGCGAATCTCGCTTCAAGGTTGACTTGTGGTT
>DATDGP010000127.1:0-2628 GCA_036522035.1 Terriglobales bacterium | reverse complement strand
AAGAGAACGTGCCGGGCCGCAACAGTTTTTGGAAAACTTTCATGGGCTTCTGCAGACCGATGCTTACCAAGCCTACGACAAGGTGGGAGGATCGGGCATGGTACAGGCGGGGTGCTGGACGCACGCACGGCGTGGGTTCGCGAATATCGTGAAGCTCAATCCGGGCGATCCGGTGGCGAGCCCGATCGTGGTCCGGATCAATCAGTTGTTTGCCGTGGATGGCGAAGCGCGCGAGCAGGGTCTGAGTCTGGAGGCGCGTCACCAATTACGTCAACAGAAAGCTCCCGCACTGTTGGAGAAAATCAAAACGGCGATCGAGGCGGCACGAGCTGGAGCTTTGCCCGGTGGGCTGCTGGCCAAGGCCTGCCAATATACCCTCGGACAATGGACGAGACTCACTTGTTTTCTCCAGTACCCGGAGTTAGAGCTAAGTAATAACTTGGCGGAGAACTCGATGCGACCAATAACTTTGGGTCGCAAGAACTGGATCCATATTGGAAGTCAACCAGCGGGATCGAAAGTGGCCGCCATACTTTCAGTCATCGAAACCTGCAGACGGCTGAAGATCTCGCCGCGAGACTATCTGTCGGCCGTGCTCCCCGGCTTAGCCGAAACACCCGTGCGGCGACTGCCTGCCCTTACCCCAACTGCTTGGGCCGCGCAGCATCGGTAATCAGCAGAATCCACCTCCGTCAAGCCTGTGCTTGCTCGGACGCATACCCTGGAGAGAGTGAAACGCGCTCGTCGCACCCTCAATAAACGTCAATCCGCATGACGCACTAGTTGGCACTCTAGCGGGTGAAAGTCCTGTCAGTGGAACTTGCCCCGTTGCCACCGAGGTTATATTCGGCGGCGGAACGAGTGATCAATTCGTCGGAAGCCCGAAAGTAAAAGCCCTCGTTGGCTGAGTGAAAACCCGGTCAGCTCCGACAGGAGGGCAAGATAATCGACAGGTCGCAGCGAAAGTGAACCGTAGTGAAGCCTCGAAAAAAGATCCCCCCACGAGAATCGGAGGGTGGGGATGTTGGAAGTGCCGAGACCGTTTCCCGGCTAGACCTACGGCGACAGCAGAATCCCTGCCAACGCTTGGTTGGCTGGGGTGTTGCGCCGGTCGACGTGCACCACGGACGTAGGGTAGAAATCTTACAGAGGAGCGCGAACGGAAAGAATGTACCATCGAACAGAAACTGCGCTATAATGCCAGCCGCTGGAACCAGAAACTCACAGATGAACTGAACCTGAGGGTGTAGCCACGCCCAGGGGGCCAAGCTGGTCTCACAGACGAACACTCTGTGCATCCAAGGAGGGTTTCACCATGAGCCACATCATTCGTCTGCAGTTGATTGGAAGGGTTACTTACTACGTCGGTTGGATCGCATTGGTATGTGGAGGTTTGTTTCACCTTCACATTTTAACGGCGCTGTTCTTGGCAGTGGGTCTGCCGCAGCGGAATCTGTTTGAGCTCAGTGTAGTGTGCTTTGTGATTTGCATAGCGTCGGAACTCCGAGCCCACAGCTCGCCCGGAAACGAGCTTTCCATCGCTGCAAAAAGGGCCGCGTAGGGACTGCCAACAGACCATGCGGTTAAGACCTGCAATTAAGACCTGCAATGCGGCTCAGTTGTGGTCCCCCGTGCGGGAAATGGAATCGTGTCTCGCTGACGTTCGTGCGCGCGTCGTCGGCTCAGCCGCGATGCCTTATCGCGTGGCGCCGCGCAGAGGTGTTGGCGCAGACTTTCGTACGACAAGGGGGCCAGCCGCGAGGGAGCGGCTTTCGGGCGAATCATTCTCAGGCTAGATTGTTCCCGCTGGCAGGAGTGCCAAACTTCACTTGTCAGATAGCGGCTCCTTGGCGTGCTGCTAAACATAAACTAAGTTGGTGTGGCATAGTTAGCCGGTCAAAACTTACCGTAGTCGTACTGAGTGCGACGTTACGGATTCGGAATGACCGCCGTGGCTTGATTCGAGTATCCGCTCTCCTCCGAACTGGAATTCACGGCCGTGACTACGTAGTAATACGTGTCACCGGAGACGACTGTGCTGTCCGTGTAGGCGGTCGTGCTGTCCGGCGAAGCGTTGATCATCGTGTAGGGACCACCCGACACCGTGCCACGGTAGATGTTGTAGCTGACCGCGCCCGTCGAGGCGTTCCAGGAGAGATCCACGGTGTGCTGAACCGCCGCCGTTCCCGTGCCGGTCATGGTTTGCACGGTGGGAGAGTTCGAGGCGTTGCTTGCGAACGACAGAGACGCCGAAGTGGCTCCACTGGCCTGCGGCGTGAAGGTGACGGTGAAAGTCGCGGATTGACCGGCGGTGAGGGTTGCGGGCAGCGAGATTCCGGAGAGAGCGAACTCACTGTTGTTGAGGCTGGCCGATGAAACCGTGACCGAGGCGCCGCTGGCGGTCAGGCTGCCGTTGAGCGCCGAACTGGACCCGTCGGTTACGTTGCCAAAGCTGAGACTGGTGGGAGAGACGGCCAAGGTCCCGGTGGCGGTTCCGGTTCCCGAGAGTGCGATGGTAAGCGGCGAGTTGGAAGCGTTTGACACGACGGACAAGCTTCCGCTGGCCGCACCGGCGCTGGTCGGCGTAAAGGTGGCGGTAAAGGTCACGCTTTGGTTGGTCGTGAGCGT
>DATDGP010000126.1:0-7997 GCA_036522035.1 Terriglobales bacterium | reverse complement strand
ATCCGCCCATGTTGTACCTGGGCTACGTGGGATTCTCCGTCCCCTTCGCGTTTGGGCTTGCGGCTCTGATCCTGCGTTATCCGGGAGAAAAATGGATTCACATCACCCGCCGTTGGACCATGGTGACGTGGCTCTTCCTTACCTGTGGCATCACTCTCGGTGCGCATTGGGCGTACGCCGTGCTTGGCTGGGGCGGCTACTGGGGCTGGGATCCGGTTGAAAACGCCTCGTTCTTCCCCTGGCTCACCGGCACCGCTTTCCTGCACTCGGTCATGATCCAGGAAAAGCGCGGCATGATGAAGGTGTGGAACGTCTGGCTGATCTTCATCACATTTATGCTCACCATTCTGGGCACCATGCTCACACGCGGAGGAGCCGTGAGCTCGGTCCATGCTTTCGCACAGTCGGCGATCGGGGCGTGGTTTTACTGGTTCCTGGGAATCGTCTTCGCGTTCTGCCTGATCGTCTACATCAAGAACCGCGACCACCTGGCATCGGAAAACAAACTGCAGGCGCTTGTTTCGCGCGAGTCCAGCTTTCTATTTAACAACCTGGTTCTGCTGGCTGTGACGTTTGCGATCCTGTGCGGCACGCTGTTCCCGATACTCTCTGAAGCCGTGCGGGGGTACAAAATCACCGTGGGCGCGCCTTTCTTCAACAAGGTTGCGGTTCCTCTTGGCTTGTTCTTGCTCCTGCTGACCGCGGTCGGGCCCCTGCTGGCGTGGGGTAGCACTTCCTACGCCAGTCTCAAACGCAACTTCAAATTTCCGGCGGCATTCTCGATCCTGGTGGGCCTGGCGCTGATCGCTCTGAATATGAGGCCGTGGATGGGCCGGGATCAAATCCGCTCCTGGCTCGCGACGGTGGACTTGTCACGTTTCTACTCCTGGATGGCTCTAGTACTTGGCGCCCTGGTATTTGGAACCGTCGCGTCTGAGTTTCTCCGCGGGGGACGCGTGCTTAAGGACAAGCTGAACGGGTCTCTAGGCGGAGCCATGTATCACCTCATGCGCCGCAATATGCGCCGCTACGGAGGATACATTGCCCATCTCGGCTTCGCGCTCGTGCTGATGGGCGTGGCCGGCTTGGCTTTCAACCAGGACAAGGAGCGGGAAATGTCGCTCGGCGACAAGCTGAATATCGGCCATTACGAGCTGGTGAGCCAGGAAGCCACGCAGGACGACAATGCCAACTACCGCTCTGAAGCGGTGCTGCTGGATGTTTACAAGGATGGCCGGTACCTGACCCGATTGAATCCCGAGGTTCGCTTCTACAAAGCCAGTGGCGGGCAACCCGACCACAAAGTTGCTGTTCGTCACGCTCCTCTTGAAGACCTATATGTAATCTACGCGGGCAAGAATCCTGACACAGGGCATCCCATCGTCAAGGCCTTCGTCAACCCGATGGTTTCCTGGGTGTGGTATGGGGTGATGACGCTCATTGTTGGCACGGGACTGGCTCTGGTTCCCAATGCTGCCGCGGTTACCGCGACCGTGCCCAAGGCCGTCGCGCTCGTCACCGTCACCCTGGAAGAACACGGTTTGCGCCCGGCCGGAGCTGGCAAATGAAACGACTGGGTGAAATCCTTCTCCTCTCGGTGGCCGTCGCCATGCTCATGGGGGCTGACACCCAGAATGCCAGGTTTGAAAGACTCGGCCACAAGGTGATGTGTACTTGCGGCGAGTGTACTTATTTGCTCCTGGAGTGCAACCACGTGGGCTGCCCCAACTCCACCCGCATGATCCGCCAGTTGCATGCTCTTACCGGCACCGCCGGTGGGGTAAGCGCCGACGTCTCCGGCATGCCACCCCAGAGCGATGATGAAGCCGTCCTGAACTGGTTCCGACAGACCTGGGGCGTAACGGCAGTCGTGGAGCCCGCGACGCACGGCCTGGAATTATGGGCTTGGATCCTGCCGCCGGCAGCGCTGGGACTGGGCTTGCTCGCCGCCGTCGTGGTCATTCGACAATGGCGCAGGCGAGCGGGGCAAGCGGCGTCGGCAGGCCCAGAGCTCGACCCACACCTTGAACCCCTCCGCGCCAGGGCCCGCCGGGAGACCCAGATATGAACCCGCGCACCTTAGAAATCGTGGTTGAGATCGCGTGCAGCATTTTCGCCGCCGGAACGCTCGTCTTTATCTTTCTCCCCAGCCGCGATGCGGAAGTCGGCGTGGACAAGACCCGTGTGGAATATCTGTATGAACGCAAAGAAGTGATCTACGAGAACCTGCGCGACCTGAACTTTGAGTACAAGTCGGGCAAGTTCAGCCAAGCGGACTACGACGGTATGCGCTTCGCCATGGAAGCCGAAGCCGCCCGGCTTCTAGCTGAAATCGACCGTCTAGAAACTGCGCGAAACTGAAGGAGCCTATCTTTTGAAGCAAGCCACGATCGCTCTCACACTCCTCGTTTGCTCGCTGGTCGCGGCCGCTCAGCAGCGCTCGATAAGCGGCACGGTAACCAACGGAACCAACCATCGGCCCGCCGTTGGGGACGACGTAATCCTTCTCAAGCTTGGACAAGGAATGGAAGAGGAAACACGTACCAAGACCGACGCGCGGGGCGAATTCAAGCTCCCCGTGACCGATACGAACGCCATGCACCTGATTCGGGTGCGGCACGACAACGTCAACTACCACGAACCGGCGCCCCCGAATGTCGACCGCGTTCAAGTCACGGTGTACAACTCAGCCGCTCACGTCTCCGGACTTACCCTGATGGACCAGTCGGAGGTCTATCAAGCCACGACCACTGAGCTCCGTGTGATCGAGCTGTTTCGCATCAACAATTCCTCGGCGCCCGCGGTGACGCAGCCGACATTTGAGTTCTATCTTCCCGAAGGCGCCAGCGCGAAGCTGGCGCAAGCTGTCTCCGCGAATGGCATGCCCGTCACTGCTACCGTGGTTCCGCAGCAGGAAAAGAACCGGTATGCCATCATGCATCCTCTCCGACCCGGCGTCACCCAGCTTGAGTTGGTGTACACCATGCCTTACGGCGGCAAAATCTCTTTGCGGCCCAGGCTGGCAATGCCCGCGGATCATTTCTATGTTGTAACCGTCCAAGGGATGCAGTTTTCCGGGGGCGGCGGAGCGTCCTTTCAGCCGACGAGTCCTTGGCCGATCGATCCCAACTTGACTGGAATCGACGTACGCGTCCTAAACAACGTTACTCCGTCACAAAGCTTCTCCTTCGAACTGTCCGGCACGGGAGAGTTCCCACCACAGCAGGCTGCTGCCGGCCAGCCGCAAGGCGGGGAACCGACCGAGGAAGACAATCGTCCGGGCGGCGGGCTCGGCGCACCCAACGAGAAGCCCGATCCTTTGCGCTCTTCGCAATGGCTGTTTCTCGCTGTGCTGACTCTGTTCCTGGCTGCCGGCGCGACTTATGTCTACACGGCAAGACCGCCGGCCGGCGCCCAAGAAAAGCGGCCCGTTGGGTCGCCATTAGTCATGGACGCGATGAAGGAAGAGATCTTTCAGCTGGAAGCGGAGAGGCTTCAGGGAAAAATCTCCCCGCAAGAGTACAACTCTGCCAAAGCGGCGCTGGATAAGACCTTGCAACGCGCCGTCCAGCGGGAAAAACACACCGATAAAGCCGCGGGCAACAGCTGATAAGCTATCGGGGAAGCCTTCGCACAGGGCGCACATGGGCCTGATGATCCGATCGTCGCTATTGCACGGCGCGGGTGTGTACACCACGTCGCCGGTCCCCAAAGGTACACTCGTTGTCGAATACACCGGTCCCCGTCTCAGAGCCAAGCAGACCGACGGGCTTTATGCGGAGGGCGACGTCACCTACCTGTTCGGAATGGACGGCGGCAAGACGATCATCGACGGCTTTGGCATGGCGGCCTTCGTGAACCACTCCTGCGACCCAAACTGCAAGAGCGATCAGATTAAAGGTCGGATCTGGATCATTGCCGTCCGCGACATCGCCGCCGGAGAAGAGCTGACCTACGATTACAACATCTACGATGCCGAGCCCGGTGAGGACGCCACGTGCCATTGCGGCGCGCCAAACTGCCGCGGGACCATGCTGTGTGAAGACGAAGTCGCGCGCCACCGGAGGATCTTGAGCCAGCGAAGACGCCGGCGCGCACTCCAACGCAAGGTGCGCCGCAGGGATCGAGGACCTGCTGAATCGCGACCTTGATCCCAGCGCCAAGCAGGGGCCCGCAGCCAGGGTCGCGTATAATGCAATGAAGTTGTCAGGAGTGGTACTTTGATAGCCAACGGCCAGCCTACGAGACCACGCGTTCTGGTTGTAGACGACGAACGTGTCATCGCCGATACACTAGCCATTATCCTCAACCAGAACGGTTTCGACGCTCATGCGGTTTATACCGGGACGGCAGCCGTCGATCGGGCCCGAGCTAGCCGTCCTGACCTTGTGATCAGCGATGTCATCATGCCCGACATGAACGGGATTGAAGCCGCGATCCAGATTCGCGCGATTCTGCCCGGCTGCAAGATTCTTCTCTTCTCCGGGCAGGCAGCCACTGCCGATCTGCTGGAAAAAGCCCGCGCCCAGGGCCACGAGTTCGAGATTCTTGCCAAACCGGTCCATCCGCAGGATTTGCTGGCAAAACTGCGAAGCTAGGACTCTTGGTGCGGTGGATAATTTGACAAGTGGCTAGTTCTCACCGCGCTCGTAGCCCTCATAATTCCCTTCGGCCCTCGATGGCCTTCAGCATGGTCACCTCGTCGGCATATTCGATGTCGCTGCCGGCGGGAATCCCCGTGGCGATCCTGGTAACCTTCAATCCCGGACGCTTCAGAAGCCCGGTCAGGTAAACGGCGGTAGCCTCGCCTTCCATAGTTGGGTTGGTAGCGATGATCATCTCATCGACGCTGCCGCTCTCGATGCGCTTGACGAGAGACGGAATACGCAATTGCTCGGGACCCAGGCCGTGTAACGGCGAGATAGCTCCGTGGAGCACATGATAGACACCGTTGTAGGAGCGCGTCTTCTCAACCGCGGCGATGTTGGTCGGCTCCTCGACCACGCACACCAGGCGCTGGTTGCGGCTCGGGTTCGAGCAGTAGCTGCAAGGATCAACATCGGTAATATTGCTACATACCGAACATAGATGAAGTTTCTCTTTAAGGTTGCGGATGGCCGCACCCAGGGCCTCGGCATCGTCGCTGCTGGTCCTGAGGATGTGGAACGCCATGCGTTGGGCGCTCTTCGCCCCGATGCCGGGCAGCTTCTTCAATTCATCGATGAGTTGAGCCATGGGCTCGGCGAACTTGGACACGCTGTGCCTCTATAGCCCGGGGATTCCTAAACCACCCATGAGCCCGCCCACGGTCGACTGCATGGCATTGTCAATTTTCTGGCCCGCCGCATTCACGGCCGCTGTAATCAGGTCCTCGAGCATCTCCACATCCCCGGACTTGACCGCCTCAGGATCGATCTTGACTGCCAGCACCTGTTTGCGCCCATTCATTTTCACTGTGACGGTACCGCCTCCTGAGGAAGCTTCCACGATGGTCTGCTCCATTTTTTCCTGCAGACTCCGCGCTTGCTTCTGGGCTTGCTCCAGCATTTCCTGAAACTGTCTGGAATTGAACCCTCCCATGCTATCTCCTAGTTCTTTGCACGATGATCGATGACGGTGCGAATCTCGGCACCGAACTTCTCCTGCATGCGCCGCACCACGGGATCGTCAGCGGCCCGCCCGCGTGCGCTGCTGCCCCCATCGCCGGGCGGCCGGACCACAGCGTTACCGTTCAACGGCGTACCCGGTGCACCTCCGGCGAGACTCACCTTCAAAGGACGCCCGGCGGCGTTCGTCGCCGCCTCCCCTGCAATCCGCTTCTGCTCTGCACTCATGATAAAGGGAATCACGGGCGCCGGCTGATCGATTGTCACGACCAACTCGTTACTGTGAAGGGCAGGTTGTCCCGTCTCCATAGTCGCCACCAGATTGTGGTGACCCGAGTTCTCCAGCGCGGCCAGCACAAGGCTCAGAATGGGTAGGGCGTCGCTCGACGGGTCCAGGGCTTCCACTAGAGCGACTGCTCGCGGCGCCATCGCTTCGAGCTGGACTTCCGCGCCGGCTGTCATCTCCGGATCAAAACTGCGGTCTTTGCGCGCTCGATCCGCTTCCAACGGTGACGCCGCCGCTCGCTCGGACCCTCGTGTAGCTTCCCCCGACATCGGCGAGCTAGCCGTTGTCTTGCGAGTGGTCTCCCCCGGCTTCACTACCGGGGCGCCCACCTGGCTCAGGATCTCCTCGAGCGGCAGCAGACGCTGCGCATGGACCAGCTTGAGCACGCCCAGTTCGAGATGAAAGCGCTGCTCTTGGCGATAGCCTAGATCGTCGTAAGTGCGAAGCATGATCTGCAGAAAGCGAGCCAGATCTTCTTCGGAGAATCCGGCGGCGATTCGACCAGCGCGAGCGCGTTCGTCGGCAGAAATCTGTAGCAGCGCGGAGTCGCTGCCGGCCACCTTGGCGACCAGCACATTGCGCAACAGCCGCACTAACTGGCGGGCCACATGGGAAGGATTGTGGCCCTCGGTCATCAAACCATCGAGCAGGCGCAGAGCTTGGTCGGCGGAGCTAAGTTTGACCGTATCGAGAAGCTCTTCGAGAACTTGCGGTCCCACATTGCCGATCAGGCTGCGCACTTGCTGGACGTTCACTCCTCCTTCGCTCCCGGCGATCACCTGATCCATGATGGAGAGCGCGTCGCGCATAGATCCGTCACCGGCCTCGGCCAGTAGGGCCAGGGCTTCGTCCTCGGCCTTGATATTCTCCTGCCGGGCAATATCGGCGAGCTGGTGGACAATCTCGTCAAACTTGACCGCGTGAAAGTTGAAGTGTTGACACCGCGAGCGGATGGTCTGCGGGATGTCTTCCGGCTGCGTGGTGGCCATCATGAAAATGATGTGGGGCGGGGGTTCTTCGAGGGTCTTGAGTAGAGCATTGAAGGCCGGGTCCGTGATCTGGTGTGCTTCGTCAAGGATGTAAATCTTGTAGCGGTCGCGCGCCGGACGGTAACGGGCGGCTTCACGCAACTCGCGGATTTCGTCAATGCCGCGGTTCGTGGCAGCGTCAATCTCAATTACATCCACCGCGTTGCCGGCGCGGATCTCCACGCAGGATTCACACACGCCGCACGGCTCGGGCGTCGGCCTGTCGGTAGAACGGCAATTCAGCGCCATGGCCAGAATGCGCGCGATCGTGGTCTTGCCGATCCCGCGGTGTCCGCTGAAAATATACCCGTGCGCGACCCGCTGCTGCTCGATGGCATTTCTCAGCGTGCGGGTCACGTGGTCCTGGCCGATGACCTCCGAAAAGCGTTGCGGCCGGTATTTGCGCGCCAATACCTGGTAACCCATGGAAACTACAGATTATACGCCTTGCCCAACGGACTGTTTTTCCACAAACGCGGCCCTCGACAGCTCAACAATTTCGCACACTATATCCGGAGCGCATTCCCGGCAGGTTGACGCACCACTGGTCGCGTCTAGAGTCGGTAGTTTAGCAAGGAGTTTTTTATGACCGACACCGTCCACTCCAACCGCTTCCCTGGCGAGAGTTCTTCCTATCGGGAGGCTCGCAACAAATTGCTCAAGGCCGAGATGGATCTGCGCCAGCAGCTCGAATCGGCTTCCGCTGGGCGGCGGTGTGCCGCAAGATTACGTTTTCGAAGAAGGCGGCAAAGACTCGGGGATCAATCGATCGGTCCTGATGTCAGAGCTATTCGCCCCAGGCAAGGAAACGTTGGCCATCGACAGCTATATGTTCGGGGCCCCAGATGCAGGCACCCTGCGTTTCCTGTACCTCGATTCTTGATGGATTGAATGGCACAGCCGAACATGCGGCCGAGCGTATCAACTTCGTGGTCTTGGCCAGACCGTTGAAATCCTGTTCTGAAGAAACCAAGAAGGGCGCCGAACCCGGCGCCCTGGCTTGTCAAGCTCGCGGCTGAACTAGGGAGCTTCGATCAGCTCCATCTTGCCATCCTTCTTACGGTGCAGGACTTTGAC
>DATDGP010000125.1:0-4499 GCA_036522035.1 Terriglobales bacterium | reverse complement strand
CGGACACTGCCGCTTGAAGACGGCGAGCTGTTGACGAAGGGCCAGGTTCTCCAGGGCGATATCTCGGAGGCTAGCGGGTGAAACGAGAAGCCGAAGCAGCGAACCAAGCATCAGGAACATGACGTCAAGGGTGAGGGCCAGAACTGGATGAAGTCAATTGTTTTCAGCCTGACCTGGTTTTGGCGAACCACACGCTGAAACAGGGTGGCTGCTCGTTCGTTCTGGGCGAACACGAAAAGAATTTGGAAAGGCTCGGGGTCGAAGCGTTCAAAGCGCCGGATGACTTTTGGGGCAAGCTAGATAAGCTCCCTGCCATGCGCCGCGGTCTTCCCCGGGACGCTCAACGAGTTCTTGCTAAGACCCTCCCGGACCCGAATCTCCGGTACCGAGTCGTTCGTCGCCAGGCTGGGTTGGGAAGCCTCGGGCAACAACGATTTGTCGCGGTCGCCGATTGGAAGGGTGGCCACATTGCACGAGAAGCGAAGGCGACGCTCCCCTCGGCTTGCACCTGGCTGGAGGGCCGCCAGGGGAAATACCAACTCTACTATGAGGACGCGATCAAACGAGCTGTCCGGTCGCATGACCCGTTTCAGAAAATCGTGGGAACATGGCTCATTCGTCGGCTCTCTCCAGACTCCAATCCGATAGAGATCGCCGATCTGCCGAAAGAGCGCGACGAGGAGACGCTGCTGCACGCCATGGGCTCCGAGGCCGCCAACGTTCACCTTGGAAGCGCCCACCAAATCGGAAGTATCCTCAAGGATTTCGAACGGAGGAAATCAAACTGGTTACATTCCGCTGCAAGGGAAATGGCCAAAGCCGTGGAGCGCGACTGGCAAAGATATGAGAACCGGTACGCGTGAACGTCTGACCAGTTTGGAAACAGGCGTACCCTTGATGCAACCTGTCCCATGGCAAATCCCTGGGTCCACACTGATTCTGTCCTGGCAATTCATAGCTCACCTCACAGCCGCGTACCGGTGTCATTCGCCCACGCCGGTAAAAGAAAACCTGCATCAACCGTCATTCCCGTGATGGTTGGCCGGCCGCGTCCCCGTTTCTGGTACTCGGTGAAGCGGGATCGGCTCCGATCAAGTCGGGACAGAACCAACTTTGAGAGGCGAAAAGATGAGTGCTCGTCGGACGGCGTTAGTGCTCCCTGAGCAGCGCGAATTTGGGCTACCGGCGAAGGCGGGGACTGTGGACTTGCCGATCCGCGCCATTCGCTACACGTCGTTCGGATGAACCGCGGTGAGACCGGCGAAACGGCCGAAATCCGCCACGTTCAATGTGAGAATGTGGTTGACTCCGTGTACGTACATGGAAGCTGCCAGACGAGCGTCGTGGACCTGCACGCCCGAGATGCCGTACTGGACGATGATCTGCCGCCATCGCCGATAGACTGCCTCACCGTCAAGCAAGAGAATCATGCCCGCCTCGATCGCGCGGACCTCACGCTCGGCTTCGCTCACCGTAAGCCCGAAACCGTTACGAGCAACCGGTCTTGTCATCACGTTCCAAAGCTCAGCGATGTTCTGTAGCGTGTAGTGAAGGGTGGTCTCTTGTAGGGCCAACCGCGCCAGAGCCCTTGCCACAACCGGCTGGTGCGGGTCAGATCGTCTTGTAGCGCGCAGCAAGATGTTCGTGTCGATCAGGCACGACCCGAGGTCCATCTAATCGTGGTCCTGGTAAATCCATTCCCGCGAAACTGTGGCTGGCAGCGGGGGGATCCGGTCGGAGAGCTGGGCGAGCGAGTCGATCCAGCTTCGAATCTCCTCGGGCGTACGTCGCTGCTTGGCGTCACCGGCTCGCGGTGCGACTTGACGGGCCAGAACAGCTTCAACGTACGCCTCGGGCGTCACGCCGTGAGCACGGGCTTCGGCGGCGAGTTCGTCAGGAATGTTGACGATGATCTCCATGCCAGGACTGTAGCACAAGGCGGGCTAGTGCGCGAGTCTGTTTGCTTTCCACGGCGAGGATTGCGATCGCAATCACCAGTTTTCGAGGGTAGTGCGCACAAGGACCGCGTTTGAATGTTAACAAGGCGGTAATCGCGAGCTACATAAATAGTAACGCCACGTTTCGGGCTGACGCTATGTTGTCGTTGCTGAGAATCTGATCCCGCTCCATTGAGCCGTCCAGGAGCCTGACGTCTCTCGGCTTTTCGACTGGTTGGACCTTGGGAGGACATCCGTGAGGCTGATCGCAGTGGACTAGGCGAGAAGCACGCGATCGGACTTGTAGCATTGAGTGTGTCGTCAGGACGGCCGAAGAGTAAGGACGCGCCCCTTCAGGCGGCCCGTCGTTCGTAACGATGGTGCAGCCCGCCCACCTCGGCCAGCTCTATCACCGGACCTATTTCGGGGGACTGAACGGCGCGCCCTTCCGGAGCGTCTTTGCCCAGCGAAAGATGAGTGCGGGAACTCCCGTAGTACCGGAGATACGACGTCAGGGTCCGCCGCAGAGAGGCCTCATTGAACACAATCACATGATCCAGGCACTCACGCCGGATCGACCCGATGAGCCGCTCGACGTACGGAGATCGCCAGGGTGATCGCGGAGCGGTCGGGACTTCCCGTATACCCATCTCCCTGACTTGCTCAGGGAAGCGACCTTTGTAGATCGAATCGCGATCATGCAGGAGATAGCGTGGAGCAGCGAAGGCGGGTGATGCACTTCAATGTCACGGCCCATCCCAGTTCGGAATGGACGGCACGGCAGATCGCCGAAGCCTTTCCCTGGGACAGTGCTGAAGTGCCAGTCGAAAATGGCCGAAAACCGGGCTTCTCACCAACCGAAATCGCGAAAGGTTTTTGGCCACCCTTCGGGAGGGGCCCGAACCCCGTTTCGAGTGGGTCTTTACGCCCGCGTCTCCACCCACGACCAGCAGACCATCCTCCTGCAGACCCGCGCGATGCGAGAGTATGCCACGCGCCGCGGGTGGATGATCGCCATGCAAGTCCGTGAGGTCGGTTCCGGGGCGGTGCAGCGACAATCTCGCGAGAAAGTGCTGGAGGCAGCGCGCCGCCGGGAGATCGATGGGGTGCTGGTGTGGCGGCTGGACCGCTGGGGAAGATCAGTCACCGACCTGCTCGCCACCCTCCAGGAACTGGAGCATCTGGGAGTTGGCTTTGTGTCATTGACGGAAGCGCTCGACCTAACCACACCCGCCGGGCGAGCGATGGCTGGACTGCTAGCGGTGTTCGCGGAGTTCGAACGGGAGATTCTGCGAGAACGAGTCCGCGCCGGCTTGGCCCAGGCCCGCCAGAATGGCCAACGCTTGGGCCGGCCTCTCACGGCAGGGCTCCGGGCCGATCAGGTATGGAAGCTCTACCGCGCGGGCACGAGCAAATCTGAAATCGCTCGTCGCCTGAAGATCGGGCGCACTTCGGTGCGCCGGATTCTGGGAGAAAGGATTCGACCATGAGTCGTCCATTCCTCGAAATTCATAAGATCTGGATCGAACAGTGCGCGGCGACGGAAGGCATCCGGGAACGCTTCGGACTGGAGAGCGCCTTGGATTACCTGATCGGAGAGAAAATCTTCAGCTTCGTGATGGCCGCGGAGCGGGATCCTGATTTCGCCGCCGAGCTGCCGGCCTTCATTACTGAAATCCGACGTATCTTCACTGCCGAAGAGATTCAGAGCTACCTGGATCGTCTGGAACATACCAAGTTCCTGGCTTCCGAAGAGCCCGAGTGGGAGTGGGATGACTCGGACGAGGAAGCGGAGGATGAACCCTGGCCGGACAATCCCGTAATGGGAGCACAAGAACTGCTTCGGTTCTCCCGTGTCCGACAGCTTCTCCAGCCAGAGTACTGAGGACAGGAGCCATGGCCAAACCCAAAAGGGACCCGGTGCGAGAGGACCGAATCCATAACGAAGTTACCGTGGATGCCTATGGACCGGAGGAGCAGGCCATGGGCTGGTACTACTACCTGGAGGACAAAATCCGATTCCCCTTCCAGGCCAAGTGCATCGTTGCCCAAGCGGTTTCGCCCCTCCTCAAAGGAGAAACGGCCGAAGTCCAAGCTATGGCTCCTGAGGAAGCGTGCTCGGGCGACATGCTCGTGCTGATCAAGTGGCAAGGCCGGACCATGGCGGTTCCCTTATCTCAACTGCAAGCCGTCAAAGGGAACAAAGCCACTAACGAAGCCATCGCCGACTGGCATTACTGGGTGGGTCAAGGGTACTGCTTCTGATTTACGCATTCCCACCGAAAGCACACTGAAGGTCTGGCGGCCGCAGTCGAAGCATTCGACCGAGAAATCACCGGTGTTTTGAACACAAATGAACACAAGTTTGAGATGTAAGCCAATGATGGATCGCAGGAAGGCACTGAATGCGCATGGGTTAACTGGTACGCCTGGCAGGATTCGAACCTGCGACCTTTTGCTCCGGAGTAGTATTCCCTCCGAGTCAACCGATCGCTGAAGTCCTTCAGGTTCAACACCACGTCCTTTCTTCATAGCCAGGAAATCGCCAAAATGTTCCAGAAA
>DATDGP010000124.1:0-5876 GCA_036522035.1 Terriglobales bacterium | reverse complement strand
GCATGCGGCGATAGCCGCTTGGAGCGTGTAAAGGCCGCGTTCACGGCTGAGCGCTTCGGCGCGTTCGAGTGCCTGTAGACCGCGCCTGATCAGCAGTTGATCCCACAGCGCACGTCCTGGTCGAAGAGCAGGACCGGCTCGCCTTCTGGGCCCACCCGTGCTCTGACCCGCGATACCTGGATCTCCATCAGCGCCACCAAGCCATGCGCTTCCGCTTCTTGCGGGACCAGTTCAGCCAAAATGCGTCCCAGACGCAGGGCCTCTTCGCACAGCGATGGCCGCATCCAGTCCTCGCCCACAGTCGCGGAGTAGCCTTCGTTGAAGATGAGGTAAACGACCTCGAGCACCGAGGGCAAGCGTTTGGCTAGCTCTTCGCCGCGAGGAACCTCGAATGGCACGCGTGCCTCCGCTAACGTGCGCTTGGCTCGCACCACGCGTTGCGCGATCGTCGGCTCAGAAGCCAGGAAGGCTCGGGCAATCTCCTGAGTGGTGAGTCCTCCAAGCAGTCGTAAGGTGAGTGCGGCCCGAGCTTCGGTGGAGAGCACGGGATGGCAGGAGATGAACATCAGGCGCAGCAGATCGTCGCCGACCGGATCGTCAATCGTGGAGTTGAGGTCCGGTATGGTCATTTCGAGGGCGGCAAACTCGCGGCCGAGCTCCTCGTGCTTGCGCTCCGCGATCCGGTTTCGCCGCAACCAGTCAATGGAGCGATGCTTGGCATGAATCATAAGCCACGCGCCCGGATTCTCGGGAACGCCGCGCTCCGGCCATTGTTCGAGCGCGGCCACCAGGGCGTCTTGCGCCAGATCCTCGGCTACGCCGACGTCGCGCACCATCCGCACGAGCGCGCCAATAATCTTAGGCGACTCGATCTTCCAAAGCGTCTCAATCCAGCGATGAGTATCTGTTGACGGCACTGCTACCGATCACATCACTTTTTGGTTGTTTAGCGCAAGGCCGGACACTCTAGCGCGAGGGCTCGCATAGAAGGCTCGCCCGGCCTTCGCCGACTGTGGCTACTTGGTGGGAATCAGGTCTTCTGGTCCGTACATTTGGCGGACCTCAGTGACGCCTTCCCATCCCGGCCAATGTTTCTTGTGAAGCTCCATGAACTGGACCGCCGATTCGATGGCCTCTTCCTTCGATCTCATCTCAAACTGCGCGTAGCCGCCGATAACCTCTTTCGCTTCGGTGAAGGGCCCGTCAGTCACGGTCACTCGCCCTCCTGAAAGCCGGACGCTAGCGCCAAGCGCCGTCGCTTTCAATCCACCGCTTCCTAGCATGGCACCGGATTTCGTTGCTTCCTCGGCCAGCTTGGCAATCGCATCCATCAGTCCCTTGGGCGGTGGGCCCTGATTCTCGGCGTGCTTGACTATCATCATGAATCGCATGTTAGGTCTCCTTTATCTGGGGTTGTGAATTTCCTTCTGTGCACCCGGGTCACGGAACACCTAGATCAGCCTTGCTCTCGCTCCATCGATACGGCGCACAAGAAGCGCTTTGGATCGGCACGCCATCAGGCTTTTCCCGGACTGGCTGCCTCACGGCTGGCTCGTTACTTCGTCTTCGACGCCTGCGCACGTAAGTGAGCTTCCTCCTCCCGCAGTTCAGAAGTCAGCTCAGCGCCGAAGTCGTCCGGTTCAAACACCTGGCGAATCTCGATTTCGGCCTCCCCTTCGTGCGGACTCGGACAGCGCTTGACCCACTCGATGGCCTCTTCCATTGACCGAACCTGCCACAGCCAGAAGCCGGCGATCAGCTCCTTGGTTTCCGTGAACGGCCCTTCGGTGACAACTCGTTTTGTGCCTAGGAACTTGACGCGTTTGCCCTTGGAGCTAGCCTGCAGCCCTTCAGCGGCCAGCAGGATGCCCGCTTTCACCAGCTCCCGGTTGAACTTTCCCATCTCGCCGAGAAGCTCCCTCTTAGGAAGGATGCCCGCTTCCGAGTCCTTACTAGCCTTTACGATGACCATGACCTTCATTGTTCATCTCCTGTTTGCTGCTTCGAGCCGGGTCCTATCCTGGTTGTGGCCGGCTGGATTCTAGCCCTATGGACACGGCGAACGGGCAACTGCCAGATCGACAGCTCCAGTATCTTTTTTTTCATGAAATTTGTTAAGCGTATCGGGGGGTTGATGCAATCTAACCCTGAGGCTCAGGTTGAATTCATGCCTTCCGCTTGGGCGACGCGTGCCTTCACCAGCTTGCGGTCCCACGCCCAACAACTATCCCATTTTTGCCATGGGACGCTGCTGGTCAATCGGAGGCCCCCCGCGCGACGGGGCGATCGCAGATCGTATTCCACGGTGGATCCCGAGGGCTGAGTCGAGACCAAAAACCTTTCACCTCAGATCGGAAATGAACTTGGATTCGCCAACGTCACGCAGCTAGCGGCTAGTCGCCAATGCTCCATGATGCTCAAGAAAGCGACTGACTCCGTCCTTCCCCATATACGTCTCCAGCCTTGTCGGATCCGTCCTGCGCAGGTCCACCAGAACCAAGCCATCCAGGGCATCGGAGAAATCCTTGTCCACGTTGAAGGCCAAGAGCTCGCCGCCGATCTTGAGGTATTGGCGCAGCAAGACCGGGACGCCCTTGCCGTCGCCTTCGATCTCAGCGATCGAGCACGACATCTCCTCGAGATCGAGTAGATAACGAATGGCGCGCAGCTGCCAGTCGGGCAGAGGGCTCGACCGGAACGGGCGGCGCGGCCTGATCCACTCGGAAAGCGGGTTGGCTCGCCGGCTGCGGAAATACTCGACCAGCAGCTCGCGCGAGCGCCGGCGATATGTGCTGGAAATGCTCACCGGTCCGAAGAGCACCGGGGTCTCAGGATGCGTGGCCAGGTAGCGGCCCAGGCCCTTCCACAGCGTAAGCAGCGCTGAGTATTGTTTCTGGTATTCGCGGCGGACGAACGAGCGCCCTAGCTCCATAGCCGGCCCGGTGCGTTCGAAAAACACAGGATCGATCCAGAACAGCGTGTTGGTGTAGAGACCGGCGAGTCCGTGATGCGGTAGGACTTGGGCGGTGTTGGCGAAGCGATAGCCTCCGGCAATCTGCTGGTCCTTGCGATGCCACAGGATGAGGTGCTGGTAATGCACGTCGAAGCCATCGAGGTCGAACTCTTTGCCCGTGCCTTCGCCGGCTTCGCGAAAAGCGAGTTCGCGCTGACGTCCGATCTCGAGCATGGCCCGGGGAACACGCGAGGCGTCGGAGACGTAGACCCGGAATTCGCGATTCTCGTCGAGCTCCTGTTGGGGGCCCAGGGCACCGATTTCATCCGCCACGGCTTCGCGATCAAGCGGCGGAAGCACTGCTTGCTGGCGCCGCCCGGGCTGGAGCGCAGTCGCCGGCGCCATGGCCGGGCGTTGCCGCAAGAGGTATGTACGCCACCGCAGGTAGTTCGTGGCTTGCTGATCGGGGACGATGCGGCAGAGTTTCTCCGCCGACACTGGAGTGCCCACGCGCAATTCGACATCCTTGCCGGTTTTGTTAAGAAGCTCTTGAGGAAGCTGGATAGTCCGAAGCCGGGAATGCACCGCCCCCAGCAGGTGGTAGCGAATGCTGTTTCTCCCGGCAAACAACACGGGAACGACAGTCGCACGCGTGAGACGTGCCAGGCGCGCGACTGTGGGGCTCCAGTCGGGGTCAGTCACTTCGCCGTGGCGAAACTGCCAGTAAGAGACTTCGCCGGCGGGAAACATCGCCAGTAGGCCGCCGTTCTTGAGATGCGAGATCGCTTGCCGTAACCCGGAGACGTTGACGCGATGCGCCGAGGCCCGGTCGAAGGGATCGAGGTAGATGCACAAGTCGGCCAACTCTTCCACGGCGCCCACCATGTAGTTGGTGAAGAGCTTCACGTCAGGCCGGACGCGGGGCAGAAGCGAAGCCAGGACCGCGCCATCCAGGATCCCAAAAGGATGGTTGGCCACCACCAGCGCTGCGCCGGTTTGCGGGATACGCGCCAAATCATCCGGGGCGACGCGCACTTCAATGCGCATCTCGCGCAGGAGCCGCTCCATGAGGCCAACCGAGCCCGGCTGCCGCACGCGATCGTAAACCTTGCGCAAGGGTCTCAAGAAAAAGAACTGCTCCAGCGCGGAGAGCCTGACGTTCACCGCTGCCGGAGCCGCCTCTGCGACTCTCGATTCAGCTGCCGCCATATCTCTGTGGTAGCAAAGTACTTTTAAGGTCGTATGAAGAGCGGGTTAAAGACGAATGAATCCTCGAGACTCGGGAGCAAGTTCGTTGCGTGAGGATCTTCGGGAAATCCGGCAGCCGGCCATATCAACACTCAAGAAACAAAGCTCACACTCGAGCGATCAGGTTTAGGTTTGCTTGCTCCGCGTACGATATATAGAATGCGAGCAAGTCGTTCGTCGGGGTCCAGGAAACTCAGTCAATCCAAACATTTTCAATCGTAGGGGGATTGCCAAATGAATCGTCTCCTGTCCGTTTTGTGCACGTTCCTGCTTTCGCTCGCGGCGGCAGCGCAAGAACACGCATCGCATAGCCCAAACCCGCCGGTAACCATCATGCCCGGTCTGGGTGACCTGCATCATCCGGTTACAACCAACGCTCCCGAGGCGCAGAAATTCTTCGACCAGGGGTTGCGGCTGATCTATGCCTTCAATCACGATCAAGCCGCGCGCTCCTTCCGCCACGCGGCGGAGCTCGACCCCAAGATGGCGATGGCGTATTGGGGCATCGCCGAGGCCGTGGGTCCGAACTACAACGATCCTGCCGACCCGGAGCGCTTCAAACAAGCCCATGACGCCATCCAGAAGGCGCTGGACCTGTCATCCGGTGCGTCAGCGAATGAGCGCGCCTACATCATGGCCTTGGCCAAGCGATTCCCGGCCGATCCTCAGGCCGATCTGCGACGGGCGGCCGAGCAGTACCACGACGCCATGCGTGATCTGGTGGGAGAATTTCCTGACGATCTCGACGCTGCCACGTTGTTCGCCGAAGCGGGCATGAACTTGCATCCTTGGGGCCTGTGGCACGTGGATGGAACGCCGGAAGCGGGCACGGAAGAGATCGTCGCCACACTCGAGTCGGTGCTGCGCCGCGATCCCAATCACATGGGCGCCATCCACTACTACATCCATTGCGTGGAAGCGTCACCGAATCCTGAACGCGCGCTGGCAGGAGCCAACCGTCTGGCTGCGCTCGCTCCCGCTGCCGGTCATCTCGTGCACATGCCGGGTCATATATACATACGTACCGGCGACTTCGATGCCGCGGTTAAGACCAACGAACTCGCGGCAGCGGCGGATCGCTCTTACATCCAGACGCACGGCGGCGAAGGCCTCTATCCGGCGATGTATTACAGCCACAACCTGCACTTCATCGCCACCTGCGCGAGCATGGACGGCGATTACGACAAGGCGCACCAGGCTGCAGCTATGTTGGCCACGCACGTCGGTCCGATGGTCAAGATGATGCCGCCGCTCGAAGGTTTCATGACCGTGCCCATGGCAGTGGAGATTCGTTTTCAAAAATGGGACCAGATTCTGAGTCTCCCTCAGCCTGATCCGGCGATGAAGACTACCACCGTCTACTGGCACTTCGCGCGCGGAATGGCTCTGGCCGGCAAGGGCAGGGGGAACGAAGCCGAGGCGGAATACAAGATTGTGAGCGCGGCGGAAGTCGCCACCTCACCCGACGCCAACTTCCAGATGCCCGTCAACAACAAGACCAAAGACATCTTAAAGATTGCCGAGAACGTTCTGGCGGCCAAGATCGCCATGGCGAAACCCGATTACGCCACCGCGATCCTCCGGTTACGCCAGGCGGTCGCGATCCAGGACACGCTGAAATATGATGAGCCAGCCGACTGGTTCTTCCCTGTCCGCGAAGCGCTAGGCGCGGCGC
>DATDGP010000123.1:0-27678 GCA_036522035.1 Terriglobales bacterium | reverse complement strand
TGGTCCACAACCAGGACCGGGTCGGCTTTGTCGCCACGTTGTATTTCGTAAATGACACCTTTGCCGTCAACCGCCACCCAAGAAATAAATCCCGATTCCCAGCCGGTGACGGGCGGCTAGGCCGCGAAATACACGCTCTTGAAGGGCAGCTTTGGAGAAGCTTCAATCCGCGCACGCAGATCGGCTGCGGCTTTTCCCTGGGCTTCCTTATCGATTTGCCCTGAGTCTTGCGCGAAACGAGGAAGGCCAATGAGACAAAGGCAGGCTACGATTCTCAAGAACATGTTTTCTTGTCGCTCCACTGTTACGATGCTCGCCGTCATAATCTTTGCGGCGCGGGGGTATCCGCGGCGACCAAAGCCGGCAGCCGTTCGACAGTCTGCTGTACTGGCGATGGAGATCGGAACATGACCAGGCATTTCCAAAGGACGCGGTCCCAGGCATAAGAGCGGTAAGGCAGGCCGTTTTCCCGGCAGAAATCCTGAACCAAGCCGGTCATCTGCGGATAGTAGTGATGACTGATATTGGGGAACAGATGGTGCTCAATCTGATACTCGAGTCCGGAGCACATGAGCCGGCCGATAAAACCTGTGCGGAAATTCACAGTCGCGGCGGTTTGAAGAAGCAGGTAGTCAAGATCCTTGCCTGTCTTGCTGAAGCAAACGGCTTCGGAAGGGAAATGCCCCGGCGCCAGAACCGCAAACAGCGCGTATCCGACGAGATAGATCCGAAGCACATAAAAACCTAGAACGCTTGCCGGCGCGAAGAAGATCATGGGCACGCCGATCCACACGACGTAGTGAACAATCATAGCGCCCAGGTCGATCCAGGGCAGTTTCTTATGATTCGGATTGTGGCGCAGGGTCTTGATCAGTTTGATCCAGCCCGCCTTCTGCATGTTGAAACCAATGAATCCGATGATCAAAGGAAAGACGAAGAACTGCAGCTTCTGGTAGTAAAAACGGGCGAAGCCGGTGCTGCGTTGCACTTCGTCGCTGGTCCGGGCGAACCAGGGGGCAAGATCAACATCGTCATCCACGCCCACCACGTTGGGCGCCGGATGATGGAGCACCACGTGCTGATGCCACCAGTAAGTAGCCGACAACCCCAGGAAGATCGGATATCCGAAAAGAGTCATCAGCTCGTTCAGCCAGCGCTTCTCGCTGGTGGCGTAGTGCGAAGAGGTATGGGTGTTGGTAGCGACTCCCATGGAGGCGGCGGTGGACACGATCATGGCGCAGATGCGAAGCAGAGGATTGTTGTAGGCAACGAAAATGTAAATGCAGCCCAGGGCGATAGCGAGGTTGAACAGCAATTCGCCCATGACCCAGCCGGTAGCTTTGCGGTCCCACCCGCGCGTCTGAAATTCTTTGCGAAGGTCCGCTAGACCTCTTGCTGCCATGTTTTTGCTGCCCCCAGGTTTTTTCAGATGCGCTCTAGAAAGAACTTCTCTTGCACGGTCATTTTGGAACAGGGCTTGCCAGACTGCGCCATCGAAAGCGCGGGCGGCTCCGAATCCCGCAGCATTTCCCCATTCTTTGAAAAATCGGCTTGTACCGGCAGTGGATCTTATCCAGCCCGATTTCGCTGAAACCGCGTGAGCCAATAAAAGACAGAGATGTTCTCGACCAGTATAAGTGAATATGGCTTGCTTTGCCCGCACTGAGCTGTTTGCGGCATTTCTATTTCGGATGCAAACTCCAAGACGCCACATAATGCATCGGGTTCATGCCGCTTTGTCGATTTGCCTGCTTAAACCGAGTGTTCTATGTCGTGTCCAGTGCCAAACCATTAATCAAGAAATTGCTGGCCGATCACGGATGTGGGGTGTTCTAAGGTTGCGCCCACTCGCCGCGCGCGCACATCAGTCGGCCTGAGCCGCCGACGCGCAGAGTGTCCGCGCGATCGCCGAAATAGCGGAAGTTGATCTCCTCGGCGCCAAGATCGTCAAGGTGGAGGTATCCCATCCCGCGCAGTTCCCTCTCTAACTCCGCGGGATCAAAAAAGTTGACGAAGGGTTCGCCCGCGGCCGCCACTCGTCGGGCGAGCGCGTCAAATGCGATGCGGCTCGTCAGGCTCAGTGATTGCCTCGGTACGCCATAATCAAAAACCACCGCATTGTGAGAGCACGCGGTAATGATTTCTTTAAGAGTTGCCAATGCAGTTTCACGTTCTAAATACTGAGTCACTCCCAACCAGGAGAAGAATGCCGGCTCCTTACTCTTGAAGCCTGCCCGGGCCAGGGCTTCTCGGAGACTTCCTTGCTCGAAATCGAGCGGGACAGAGACGAGCGTTGCCGGAACCATGATCCCTGACTCTCTGATTCTTCGCTGCTTCCAGGCTTGGGTGGCCGGATGGTCCACTTCAAACACCGTGAGATCGCTATAGGGATTGCGATAAGCAAAAGTGTCGAGCCCTGCTCCCAGGATCACGTTCTGTCTGGTTCCATGAGCTACACACTGGGCAAGCTGGTCTTCAGCGTAACGGCTGCGTGCAACGACGAAGGCGCGCAGGAAGACCGAAAATGCTGAGTTGGAAGGCCTGGCGCCCGAAATTTCACTTGCCGCATCGTGCCGGATGATCTTGACGGCTACCGGATCATCGAGCACGCGGGGGGAATCCCAAATTTGGTGCAGGGCTCGCCTGATGGCGACACTTTCGGCGGTTCGGCTGGGCTGGTCTTCGCGCATCGATCCAATGAATCTCGATCTGAAATCAGTGGGAAGCTCGTTTCGCAGGAGCGTTGGCCGCCGCCTGAACTCGCGCCAACAAATCACGGCCCGGCTGCTGGTAGGGACCACTGATGGCGATCAACTCCGTCAGTGTGGACTTGGCTTCGGGCAAATGGCCCGGCGTTTTAGCATAGGCGAAAGACAGCCCGTAGAGCGCACGCGGGTAAGCCTCGGGGCGGTCTTTGACGGCCTTTAGCTGAGTGCAGGCCAGCTTGAGTTCCGGTATCGCGGCTGTATTCTTTTCCTGCTTCATCAAGGCGTAACCCAGGGACGAATGCGCCATCGCGACGTAGAAAGTGAGTTGATTGGCGTCGGTGGCCGTCTGGCCCTTCCCCACTTCAAGGGCTTTGCGGGCGTATCCTTCGGCGCGGGCCCCGGAACCCGGGTCTGAGCTTTCCCCGACCGCTTCGGCTAGCACCACCAGCAGGCTCACGCTCTTCGGGTTCGCCGCCAAAGCCTTTTCGCTGAAGCTTGCCAGGCGCGCCGAATCTTTCAACTCTCCGAGCGTGGCCACGGCCAGCTGCATCACCTGATCCTGGAAACGCGAATCAGGAAAGGCGCTGACGTAACGTTCGATGTATCCCATGCGCTTGGAGCTGTTGGGCTCGGCGACCAAGGCGTTGTAGGCTGCGGCTTCCAGGTACTCATAGCGATCGCGCAGAGGATCCTGCGCCTGTTTAATGCGCAATAAGTAGTCGTCCGGATCCATTCCTTCCGGTTTCGGAAGGCTGGCGATGCCATTGAACGCCGCGCCGCCGCGAGCCGCGCAATCAACGACCAGATCCGTGTTCTTGGCCTTTTGTGCAGCCCCGGCGACAAAAACTAGAATGTCCAGGTTGTTACCTTGCCCGGCTAGCGCCTTTTGGCCGTAGTCGAGCGCTTTGGCCGTATCACCCAAATCCAGGTACTGTTGCGCCATCTGCCATTGGCCGTAGGTTACAGCCTGGGGGTTAGCTGCGAAGGTGGTCAGAAACTCCTGCAACATGGCCACACGCTTTTGACCGTCGTTTTCGGCGGTGATGGCCTGGAGCGCCTTGTCCTCAGGCGTTCCGGCGGGGACAGAGAGAGTTCCAACCTGAGCCCCGGCAACAGCAGCGCTCAGCCAGAGCGTAGCGGCGAACAGTGCGCGTCTCATCGAAGGCCCCCAAAAAGCGAATGTCCGTTCGCTAGGCATCGTAGCGCCGACAGGTCTGCGGGGCAAGCTGGAAATCGGGAGAAGACCGAAACGGACTTAGCGGCCCGGAATCAGGGATTGCGCCGTCGTTCTGAAAGACTAAGGCCACACGAACTGGATCGCCTGGAACCTCGGACGTAGCTTTTTCAGTGCTACTTTACGTTGTAGTTTGAATGACTTACGTGACTCTGGTGACCGCCGAATTCCTTGAAAAGCGTTAGAGACATAGTGATCGTGGGTTGAAATCGCGAGTTCACCAACTCGTAACTTGCGCACTCGAATATCAATCTTCTTTGCGTTTAGCTGTGATCAAAAGCCTCACTTCGCGATTTGTTTTCTCCCGGCAGGATGAGCGTTTCGTTTTGTAACGCCACGAAACGCCTGACGCTTTCTATGGCGGACGTGGACTGTGGTGGGTTCAGAACAGCCGACAGCGGCAGCGAACACAGCGGGATGCAGTGCAGTGAGCACAGCAGCGGGGTTCTTATGGAGGCTTTTGGATTTCTTGCTCGTTCGGTAGAGCTTTCCAGGAATCATGGCCCGCTCGCGGTGCCGCCTCAGCAGCGCGAAATGCGACTTGCACTAAGCGCTGGTCGGCTGTGCACTTACCCACACGTTCCTGATTCGAGGGGGATGTAGCAATGTTTGCATCACAACACAGTACTGCTCGGTTTTTTGCCGAAGAGCTGTCAACTGCTCCTGCGTCGCTTGCGGGGCGCGGACATCGAAATTGACCCTAATGTCTTCAAATCCAACCGATACTGTTTTCGACATTCCCAGTGTCCCTTGCAGGTCTAGGTCTCCTTCAACTGTAACCCCGATATCGTCGACTGGGATCCCCATGGCAGCCGCTACCATCTGGCAAGTGATTTGTGCACATGCGGCCAACGCGCCTAGTAATAGATCCCCGGAACAGGCGCCTGTGCCGGCTCCTCCAACGCCTTTGTGCGCCTGAGCGTCATAGATGGCACGCCCGAGATCCACGGAGCAAGAAATCGGCGCGTCGGTCTGTCGTCCATTCGCGATCAAAGTTATGCGAGAACTGGACGGAGCCTGACGATATGCGTCTTTCAAAGGCCGCTGTAACGATCGGATATCCATAGGCTCCTCTTGAATCCACGTCATTATAGCTTCATCCTCACCTCGCTGACCGAGATGTGCCGTACGGCCTAACAACGTCTTGGGACACGGTTAAAATCAGACTTCTGCCGAAGTCGGATCAATCACCAATTTGACTTCTGAGATGCGGTTTGCCAAGAAGCCTCCCTGCACGGCATGGACACGAATCATGTTTTCATTGGGAGCGATGTAGACACAGTAAATCTTGTCAGTCGTGACGTAGCTGTGCAGCCATTGGATTTTCGGTCCGAGTCTATCCAGAAGACTGCACGATTTCTGCGACATAGCGATTACCTGATCGGGCGTTAAATTTCCGATGCCGGTTAGTTCACGCTCAACGACGTACTTGGGCATTTGTGTTCCTTTCCTGGTGACGTTTTGGACGATATAAATGGGAGACGCACGCAAAGGCGGCCTCTCCCGTTAGCTCTATTCGTGTGAGCAGCTCACGTGGTTGTTCCAGTCCACGTAGTCGCCCTGTGGGTTATCTCGCCAGGCCCAGACGTGAAGCTCGAAGAACGGAGCTGGGACACCATAGCGATTCGGAGCATCGATTAACAAGAACGTCTGGCCTTCGAGCACCGGCGGCATGTTGTTGTTATTCTTGAGCCAAGTGGCTTGGTCCACGATGAACTCAACTCCGACCAGTTTCAATTGTCCGTTCACGGGTTCGTAAATGAGCGCCTGAGGGTGTTTGGCGTCAATGGCCCCGTTAAGCAAGGTGGAGTTGAGGTAGTGGATGCCCATGGCGCCATGGTCGGAGCCACTGACACAGCCGAGAAATTGCCCGTATCCATCTGCTATAGCGTTGTTGACATCGAGGTATTGTTTCGTAGCCTCGCGAACCGTCTGAACGAGTGCGCTTTGATCTCTCGCGCCGGCCGGCTGCGCCTTCTGCTGACCCCAGCCATACGTGGAAACCGCCAGAAAAGCAATCGACAGCAACGACAAACGCGACGTGAGAAACGTGTTTTTCATGTGTTGACTCTCCTTATGTTTGTTGTGAGAAGCTTCCAAGAAAGGGCCGTATTTCGCGCACAATTCCCGCACAGGTACCTAGCAAACGGCTCATCTACTTGGCGGATACGAGAAGCGTGAATCGCTTCGTGATCGTCATTTTGTTTTCTCCTATTGCGAAGTGTTGTGGAGGCGGTTCCAAGCTTCTTGCTGAAGCCAAGCTGCATGCCTCCATCTAGTAAGGCGGGAACGGATTGAAAGAAACCGCAAAGGAGTAATTAAAAGAACTAGGCGCCAACCATCGTCATTGCGTACCCGAGGCTAGGTTTCAGCGCGTTTTCGTTGTAATGTATTGAGAACCTGGGGGATGATCGAGTTGCCTTCTAGTCATGAGGTCACGCGCCTACTCAAAGCCTGGGGTGCGGGAGACGAACAGGCCCTGGAGAAGTTGACGCCACTGGTGTATCGGCAACTGCACCAGATCGCGCAACGTTATATGGGCGGAGAGCGCTCCGGCCACACGCTCCAAACCACCGCATTGGTTAACGAAGCCTATTTACGCTTGGTGGACTGCGGCCAAGTGAACTGGCAGGACCGGGCGCATTTCTTTGCGATCTCGGCCAATTTGATGCGGCGCATTCTGATCGATTTTGCCCGCTCGCGCGGTTATTTGAAACGCGGCGGCGCCTTCTCTCACATACCTCTGGAGGAGGCTCCGTCGGTGTGCGAGGATGCTGACGTCAATCTGGTAGCGCTGGACGATGCATTAAACGCATTGGCTGCGGTTGATGAAAGGAAAAGCAAAGTCGTAGAGCTAAGATTCTTCGCCGGATTGAGCGTCGAAGAAACGGCTGAGGTCTTACGTGTTTCCAGCGATACAGTGATTCGCGACTGGCGACTGGCTAAACTCTGGCTGTTGCGCGAGTTGAGCCGCGGAGAGGCAAGTCATGAGGCCTGAGCTTTGGCGTCGAGTCGAAGAACTTTGTCAAAAGGCTTTGGATCTTGACGAAAGCCGGCGCGTTGAATTTCTCCATTCCGCTTGCGGAAATGACGACGAGTTGCGCCAGGAAGTGAAGGGTCTGCTGGCATACGGGAAGAAGGCTGAGCAATTCATCGAATCGCCTGCGCTGGAGGTGGCAGGCAAAATCCTTGCAACCCAAGCGCCCAGCGAGAAATGGAAGAGCCTCATCGGAAGCACAGTCTCACATTACCGGGTGATTGAAAAGCTTGGCGGCGGAGGAATGGGGGTTGTTTACAAAGCAGAGGACATCGATCTCGGTCGCTTTGTTGCTCTCAAATTCTTGCCCGACGACGTAGCGCACGACCCTCAGTCTCTCAGCCGCTTCCAACGCGAAGCCAAGGCGGCCTCGGCGCTTAATCACCCGAACATTGTGACCATTTACGAGCTTGGCCACCTGAACGGTACGCACTATATCGCAATGGAGATGATCTGCGGTGAGACCCTGCGTGCTTTGATTTCTTCCGGGCCACTTCCGTTTCGCCAAGCTATCGCGATCGCGACACAGATTGCCGACGCGCTGGCGAAGGCGCATGAGACCGGCCTCGTCCATCGTGATCTGAAACCTGAAAACTTGATGGTTGCCCATGATGGCAATGCCAAGATTCTCGATTTTGGCCTGGCGAAGCTGCGCGATCACTCTGTCGATCCGGAGCGCTCGACTCAGGCCAACCTACTCACCGATCCCGGTACGGTAATGGGAACCGTCGGTTATATGTCGCCGGAACAGGCCAATGGTGACGACGTCGATTTTCGCTCCGACCAGTTTTCTTTTGGCGCGGTGCTCTACGAGATGATCAATGGGCATCCGGCATTTCAGGGCCGAGGCAGGGCAGAAATAATGGCCGCCATTGTCCGTGACCAGCCACAACCGTCCGTGAATGTGCCGGCGCCGGCACCTTTCTTTTGGATACTTCAAAAGTGCTTGGCCAAGGATGCGAATCAGCGTTACTCGTCTACCCGGGATTTGGCTCGCGATCTTGCCACAGTTCGTGATCTGCGCATTGATCCCGAAACACGATATGCCGTGCGGACTCCGAGCAACATGCCCGTACAACGCACGGCCTTCATCGGGCGTGAGCGGGAAGTGGCTAATCTTCGACAACTTCTGAGTCGCGGCGACGTGCGGCTGGTCACATTGACGGGTCCCGGTGGCATCGGTAAAACGCGGCTCGCGGTACAGGTAGTTACCGAGATGAGTGCCGGCTTTACAGGTGGTGTATGTTTCGTTTCCCTTTCCGCTGTCAGCGGCAAGGAGTCGGCGATTAGAGCGATAGCTCAAGCAATTGGACTGCGGGAAATGCCCGGTCAATCGTCACAAGAGAGTTTGAAAGAGTATGTGAGTGGACTAACCCAGCCACTGCTTCTGTTGCTCGACAACTTTGAGCACCTGCTCTCTGCCGCTTCCGACGTTGCTGAGTTGCTTACGTTCAATTCCAACTTGAGAGTGATGGTTACCAGCCAGGCCCTGCTTCATACTTACGGCGAGCACGAACTGCCGGTTCCAGCTCTGGCAGCGCCGGACCTACGGTCTGTTCCGCAGGCACCGGAGGCGCTTTCCCGCTTCGCGGCTGTCGCTCTCTTTCTAGAGCGCGCTAAAGCTGTGAAGCACGATTTCACGCTGACTAAGGAGAATGCCACCGCCGTCGCTACCATCTGTAGCCGGCTCGACGGACTGCCTTTGGCGATTGAGCTGGCCGCGTCGCGCGTCAAAGTCCTTTCGCCCACAGCGATGCTCACCCGCCTGGAATCCTCGTTGAATCTGCTCACTGGAGGTGCGCGTGACCTGCCTGTGCGACAGCAAACGCTTCGCGGGACCGTGAACTGGAGTTACAGCCTCCTGAACGCCGCAGAGCAAAGCCTGGTTCGGCGCCTTTCAGTATTTACCGGTGGTTGCACGTTGGAAGCTGTGGAAGCCGTATGTGATACGAAGGGCGACCTTGCTATTGATGTGCTCGATGGCATGTCCTCGATGGTCGATAAAAGCTTGATTCAACAAATTGAGCAGCCCGACGTGGAGCCGCGGTTCTTAATGCTCTCGACAATTCGGGAGTACGCACTGGAACGGCTAGTGGAGAGTGGCGAAGAATTTGCAACTCGGCGCGCCCATGCTGCCTATTACATTGTGCTAGCGGAGGAGTGCGGCGAAGATCTGAGCACTCATCCCGAGTGGCTGGAGCGGTTCGATCTCGAGCACCAAAACTTTCGCGACGCGTTGGAATTTCTGATCCGAACGTCCGATGCAGACTGGAGTATGCGCCTCGGAGCCGCTCTGTTTAATTTCTGGGAGACGCGGGAACACTTTGCCGAGGGTCGGGCGTTCTTGGAGAGGTTGCTCCACCTACCGGGCACGGTCCAGCCTAAAATGCGCGCTCGCCTATTATTTTGTACAGCGGTTTTAGCAAGTTCACAGGGCAATTTCGATTCCGCACAGAAACTACATGAAGAGAGTCTGAAAGTCTGCCGCGACCTGCAGGACCATCGGGGAGTCGCTGTCGCGCTCAATGCATTAGGTGTGACGACCCGCGACCGTGGAGACCTCGATACTGCTTGCTCACTATTCGAGCAGTGCGTCGCAACTTGGAGAGAGCTGGGCAGTCCCACTGACACAGCTCGCGCACTCAGCAATCTGGCGAATGTCGTCCGGTTGCAGGGCAACTACGCTCGCGCCCACGCGCTCTATGACGAATGCCTGGCTGTTTTCCATGATGTCGGCGACAGCACCGCAGTCGCGTGGACCCTGAACTACTTGGGCGACCTCGTAGCGGAATCAGTTGATTGGGTCGCTTCTCGTTCCTATTACGAGCAGAGTCTCTCAGCCTTTCGGCAGTTAGGGGATGGTTGGGGCATTGCAAGCGCCCTATGTGACTTGGCTACTCTTAGTGCGGCTCAGAGTAAGCACGACGAAGCCGAACGCCTTTACGGCGAAAGTATCAGGATCTTCCAGGATTTGGAGCACAAACGTGGAATCGCGAGGGTGCTGGAGTGCTTCGCGGTGAGTGCGGCAGCCCAATGCAGACCCGAACAATCCTTGCGCTTGGCAGGAACGGCCGCTGCATTGCGTCAGCGGATCGGCGGTCCTCTCATTCCGGCAGAACAATCCAGACTAGAAAAGAAGCTGGAAACTGCGCGCAACATGCTAACGAACGCTGCGGGATTGGAAGCGTGGTCGTCAGGATGGGAGATGTCGCTGGACGAAGCTCTCCAAGAGGTACTTGGCACGAAGAGCCCCCCTGCCAAGTCATGACCAAAAGCCTGCGTTAACCGGCCGTGCTGGGATCAATCATTCGACGAACTGCGGACACCCGATTCACCGGGAACCCACCACGTCGCCCATGCTCGCGAATCGTTTCCTCGTCCGGAGCAAAGTAAACACAATAGACCTTATCGCCAGTCACATAACTGTGCAGCCACTTGATTTTCGGGCCCATGTCGTTGAGAACCCCAACGGATTTTCTGGCAATCTCCTGTAGTTCCGCATCCGACAGATTGCCCGCTCCCGGAATCTCGCGCTCGATTACATATTCAGGCATAGCCACCTCATCGCCTCGTCATGGTAGCAAATATTCGTCTGGATCGCAGATTCACTCAACGTTTCGTTTACTCAACGAAATCCCTCGGCAAGGCTAAACCCCTGTCAGCGGAATTGAGCTTCGTGGATTGGAGTTGGATCACTTCCGCTCGGCAGAGACCTTCCGTAGGAAGATGTTGATTGACTTGTTTTGAGCTGAAACTTGGGGATCTCGGACAGTATCCGCATCTTCCAGTCTCGTCAGTCAGACCATTTCGCACTACCGCACGGACGGGTCGCCCTGTGTGATTGCATACCTGGCCCGGAACGGCGGAGATTGTTGCGCGGGTGGAGCAAACTCTGTCAAGGCGCGTGCCCGCAGTAGCCGCGACCTTCGGTCGGTCTTGACAGAGTTTGTGCCCGCGCTACGCTGCCATTATTCGGGGCAGGCAGGTTCCTAAAAGCCGATTCCAAGACCCATGCCGTGGTCTTGTTGCGGTGAGCGGCTTCTGAAAGATTCGAAGTGTGACTACGTCTTCACGAGCCCGCAAGATCTGACGAAGCCTCTCGGGCCTTGGGTGTTGGAAGAACAGATAGGTCAGATAAGGAAAAAGATCAAGACCCATCCCGATGCCGGCGTGCACGCCCTGTGCCATACTTTCCTGACCGAAGCTGGAGAGTACACGGATCCCTTTACGTTGCAGTATGTCGCCGGACACGATAACATTAAGATCACGATTCGGTACGTTCACCCGCGGGAGGCTGCTGTCCACAAGCTGTTTGCACGGCTGGCGGGCTTGCAGCGGCCGGAGCGGATCGCGTGCAATAAGTCGGTGCAAAATCCGATGCAGTTAGAAATACCCTCACAGGACGATCTTGCTAGGTTATTGATTACAGGTAATTTACAAAGTGCGGAAGTGGTGGAACTGGCAGACACACCATCTTGAGGGGGTGGCGCCGAAAGGCGTGGGGGTTCAAATCCCCCCTTCCGCACCATACAGTTGGAAAGGATTCTCTCGAACGAATGCTCCTCATTGCTTTGATTACAGTCGTTCATGTGCTGGTCTGTGCGGTTCTGATCGTGGTGGTTCTGCTGCAACACGGCAAGAGTGCTGACATAGCCGCCACCTTCGGGGGCATGGGCAGCCAGACCGCTTTTGGTCCCCGAGGTACAGCTACAGCGCTTTCCCGGTTAACCACTTGGTGCGCAGTGATCTTCATGCTTACTTCGATCACGCTGACCATCCTCACCGGCAGAGTTCATGCTAATTCGGGCTCGGGTTCGGTGATGCAGGATGTGAAGACGCCGGTGAAGAAGTAGCTATTAGCGCGGAAAGCATTTTGGCAAGTGGCACCGTCACCGATCAAGCAGACGGCTGGCGGCTCTCCCTGAGGCACGACTGCACCTGAACCACTGCTGGTCCACGGATTGTTGATCTGAGCTTGTTACTGAGCGTTAACTGCTACGGCTTCGTATGATTCACCGTATCCTCCCCGTCGGTCCGCTGCAATGCAACTGCTCGATTCTGGGCGACGACCAGACCCGTGAAGCCATGGTCATCGATCCCGGCGATCAGATCGATGACATTCTCAAGATCCTCGCCGAAGAAAAGCTCTCAGTGAAACAGATCGTGGTGACACACGCCCACATCGATCATGTGGGCGGCGCCATGAAACTGAAGGCTGCTACCGGCGCGCCCATCTTGATGAACCAGAGCGACTATGCTCTGCTCAAGATGCTCCCGATGCAAGCCGCGTGGGTCGGGATGAGGCCGCCTGGCTCGGTCGAGGTGGACGAGTCTGCCGATGACGGCCGCGTGCTCAAGATCGGCACTGTCCCTGTGAATGTGATCCACACTCCCGGCCACACGGAGGGAAGCGTCTGCCTGTTGCTTCCCGACGAAAAGAAGCTGATCGCGGGCGATACCCTGTTCGCGGGGAGCATAGGCCGCACTGATCTTCCCGGCGGCTCGATCGATAAGATCATGCGCTCACTGCACACACGCGTGCTGGCACTCCCCGATGAGACTGAAGTCACTCCCGGTCACGGACCCCAGACCACCATAGGCGAAGAGCGAGAGACGAATCCCTTCCTGCAGAAGTAATCCTTACCAAATCCAGATGCGGCAAGGTTGGAGCCAGCTGCACCTACGCCCTGGGGAGAAGAAGTGGTCTCTCAAGGGAAAAGTGGACGTGCCCGACCATCGTCGGACGCGAAAAGACGAGCTGGGTTCTAGAGGCTCACTAGTCGGCCAAGTAGCTGATCTCGGTTCGGCGAATCCGCCAACAGGCGAAAACCAGGATGGCTCCCGACAGGCACAGCAGTCCGGGAACCGCGATCCAGGCCGAAACCGGCTCTGCGACCACGGTAAACAGTGCCATAAGTCCCTCTGGGGGAATGGATACCGGGCACAGCTGTTTCAGGTAGAACATCACGCTGAATTTTTGCAAGAGCGAGGGCAGGACGGCATGGAAGGTCTCCCAGCCCAGAACTGTGATGCCCGGCAGGATTGGGTTCTTAAAGACCAGGCTGAGCGCCAGGAACAGAGACCCGTAGCCCAGGCAGGCTAACACGGTGACGCTGAGGTAGGCGACCAAATGGTGAAGTCCCGGACCGTCGAAGATAAACGCGCGCCCTGCCGGACCAAAGTGCAGATAGATCATCACGAAACAGAGCCAGACCGAGAATACAAAGATGACGGAGGACGCAGCCAGCCCCGCCAGAAACTTCCCGATCACCAGCAGTTCGCGCCGCAGCGGCGCCAGAAAGTAATAGTGCAGGCTTTTCTCCACGATTTCGCCGCGAAACAGCCAGGTGAAGAGACCCATGCAGCCGAAAAAGATTGCCAAGCGGAGATAGTAGAACTGGAATATGCTGGCGAACACCTGTGTGTCGTCCGACAAGGAAGAAGCCTGATTGAACACTACATGCAGGGCGATGATCGCTGCCGGCGCCAGCCCAATCAAGTAGATCCAGATGCTGCGGCGCATCCCCAGACACTTGCCGAGTTCGAAACGCAAGATGGCCATGAGCTGCGAAGTCCACAACTGCCAGGGGGCGTCTTCGAGCCGCTTGCGGACAACGGCGACCGTGCTCATACGGTTCCGCCTCCTCCACGAATCAGGTACTGATAAATGGAGTTGACGTCGTCGTCCGCCGGGGCCACGGCTTCCAGAGCAAAGTCTTCGTCGACCACGATGCGGTTCAGCAGCAGGTAGAACTGCTCGGCATCGCGGGTACGCACCAGCACCCCCTTGCCGTCGCCGTTCAGCTTGGCCTCGACCACATGGTCGTGCGAAAACAGCCGGGCAGCCAGACGGCCGGGATTTTCGCAGCGCACCAGAATCTGCATGGGATGCTCCTTCACCTCGCTGCGCACCCCTTGAATCTGTCCTTCCGCTACCACGTAGCCGTAACTCATCAACACCACCTGGTCGGAGATCTTGTCAACCTCGTGCAGCACATGGCTGGAGATGATCACGTGCAGTCCTTCCTTGCCTAGAGCCTCAAACAGCGCGATCGATTCCGCCCGAGCCATGGGATCGAGGCCGTTGAGCGGCTCGTCGAGAACCAGCACTGTGGGATGGTGGGCGATGGACTGCGCCAGCCGTATGCGTTGTCGCATGCCTTTGCTGTAACCGGCGATCCGACGATGCGCGGCCTCGGAGATACCCAGGCGCTCCATGGCCTCGAAAGCCAACTCATGTGCTTGCTTGTGCGAGCGGCCGCGCAATTTCAGCGAGTAATAGATGAAGTCATATCCGGTGATGCCCTTCGGAAACGAATCGAACTGCGTGCAATAACAGACGCGGGTAAAGAATTCTTCCGGCTGATCCGGAGTCAGTCCCAGAACGCTGATCTTACCTTGCGTTGGCCGGACCAGGCCGGTCAACAGGTTCATCAGCGTGGTCTTACCGGATCCATTGGGCCCGACCAGGCTGGTGACCCCGGGGGGCAGCGAAAGATTCACGCGGTTCACGCCCAGGACCTCGCCGTAGAACTTGGAGACATTCTCGAAGATGATCGCCTTGTCGTTACCGCTCATGAACGCTCCACCTCTCGCGCTTTCAACCGGCGGACGAGTATCCAGAGCGAGATCGCGCAGACCGCAAGCAGGGTCCCCCAGGCAGACCACAGCGGAACCCGGTCGAACCCGCCGGCATGACGTGCGGCGTCGTCCAGGCGAAACAAGTGGCCCCACACTGCGCTGAGGTCATAGGTGATGTTGAACAACATACCCCAATTGGTACGCAGGATCGCGTCCATAACTCCGCCGACACCCGGCAGCACAAAGAATGTTCCCAGCATGAGCGCCGTCGCGGCGATTCTCCAGCGCACCCAGACCGCCAGTGCCATGGCCAGGAGCGAGACTACGGCGATCCACATCAGGCTGGCTATGACGATGGAGCCGGCCATCCACAGATTTTGCCACCACCAGCCGTTCCCGTGGAGCGTGGCTTCGACGATGAACAGGATCAGCGCCGGCACCCAGGTGGTGAGGGAAAGTAACGCGGCCAGTACCGAGACCTTGCCGGCAAGATATTCGGCGCGCGAAAGCGGCCTGCTCAGGTACAGCTGCACGGAGTGATTGGCAAAATCTCTGCTGATCATTCCCGGCGCGCTCCAGGCCGTCAGGATGAAGGTCATAAATGCTTCGATCCCGAGAAACGTCATAAACCACGCGTTATTGATGATCGGCGTCTGGCCAAAGCGGACGTTCAAGATGGCCTGCACCGACGCGTTGTTTACGACGTAAATGAAGGCCAAGCCTGCAAGAAACGGGATCAGGCACAAGACGGTGAACGCCGTAAATGGCCGCGACTGAAACAAGGTCTGAAAGCCGTAGCGCGAGAGCACGGTGAAGCGCGACCACGACGGCGTCAATGGTCCTGAATACGCCTTGTAGGTGCGTTTATAGACGGCCATTCGTACTCCCCGCGGAGACCGGTGGCGGTGCGCCGGTTGACATAGCTTTCAGGAAAATATCTTCCAGCGAGTCGCGGCGGTAATTCATGCGCCGAATCTGGACCGAGTGTTCGTCGGCCAGCCGGTAGAGATGGCGGAGGTCGATGTGGTCTGGCAGTACGACCTTAAGCCGTCCGGCGCCGAAGGTGGCGCACTCGCAGCCCAGCGCCTCGACCGACTCCACAAAGCCGTTGCCCTGGCTGACTTCGAGTTCCAGAAACTTGAGGTTCGACTTGCGTTCTTCTTCCAGGTTGCACAAGGCGGCAATCCTGCCGTCTTTTAGGATCAGCACCTGGTCGCAGCAGTCTTCGATGTCGCGCAGCAAGTGCGAGGAAATGAGAACCTGCACCTGAGAGGTGTCGCGAATCTCCTGCACCAGTTCCAGCATGCGCGCGCGCGCTTCCGGATCGAGGCCGTTGGTGGGTTCATCGAGAAGTATCAGACGTGGACCGTGCGCGATGGCCTGCGCCAGCTTGGCCAACTGCTTCATGCCTAGCGAGTACGTCCCCAGCTTGCGATAGCGGGCCTCGCCCAGACCAACGTAGAAGAAGGCTTCGTGCGCCCGTTCCATGGCTTCACTCGGCGGCAGACCGGAGATCTCTGCCATGTAGCGGACAAAGTGCACGCCACTCATGTCGGCGATGAAGGCGTCACTCTCCGGCATGTAACCGATCGTTGCGCGAAGCTCGCGTAAATGAGTCTGAACTTCTTTGCCGAAGATGCGCGCCGATCCCTGGAGCGGGCGGTAGAAGCCCAGCAGGGTGTTGATCAGAGTGGACTTGCCGGAACCGTTGGGCCCGAGCAGGCCGATGCAGCGCCCGGAAAGCGAACCGGTGAGTCGGTCGAGGATGATGCGGCTCCCCAACTGGATCACTAGGTTCTCGAGTTCGATGACGGCCGTCATTCGCTATTAATACGACATCATACGGGCAATAGTTCCCTTTTCAACGGGTCGGAACCCCGCCGGGATGCGCGAGCCGCAACAGTGTCGTCAAGGCCAGGGTGTTCAGGTCCAGCCCGAAGAACGGGCTGGTACTGGCCAGCCGGATGGAATCCTCGTCGCCGTAGGCGCACACCAGGCTGGGCTTGGTTTCCGCCGCCAACTGCTGTAAAGACTGCGTCTCTGCCATCGGCAGCTGCTGCATCACCGGACCCAGCACGGGAGCCAGATTCTGATACACGAGCGCGGAGACGTTGGGGTGATCATCGTGCGGCAGCAGCGCTTTGAAACCGTCTGAGGCGGCAAGTGAGTTGCCGCCCTGATGGATGCCGAGCGCCTGCATGATCATGGCCCGGCTGGGTCCCAGAATCATGTAGCCATTGGTAAAGGTGTAGTCGATCTCGTGGAGGTTGTTACCATCCTGCGGCCGCAGCGTGTAATACACCAGACCGTTGACCGTCTCCTGGCTGAGTGTTACTACAGGCGCCGGTGTGCTGCCGTGCTCACCCCGTTTGAAATGTTCGCCCAAGGCAACCAACTGCTGAATGGTCGCCTCTAGCTTCACCGGATCGTTGACTTCGAGGATTACCTTCCATGACGGGGTGGGCAAGACCGGCCCATCCAGAGCCAAAGTGATCTCCCCACCGAGAGTGTCAGCCAGATCCTGATGAAGTTTGATGTTCAGACTCTCCTCGCCTTGCGCTATTCGGTTTTGAGCGTTCGGGTTCGACGAGGAGACGATGTTGAGAACATCGTCGAGCATTTTCGCGGGACTCTTGGTGACAAACGCGGCCACGCCGCCCGCGTCTTTGGACACGTAATCCAGACCTCCGATGGGCGCAGGCGCAGCCAGCCATGACGCTATGCCCTGGCGTGGACCGTTAAAGCTCAGTACCGCTTGATTAAAGGGACGACCGTCAACCTGCTTGCGTTCCGCCACCAGAAAGTGCACGTCGTTCAACCCGCTTTGCGCGAAGATCTTGCCCTGCTCTAGTGTGGCGTGGGAATGGGACAAATGTTCCGTGGCCATTTCTTCCAGGTTGGCACCTAGCAGGATTCCGGCGCCGTGCTGATAGGCCGCACTCATTTGCTGCCCAAAGGCAGTGTTGACGAAGCCGGCGCCACCGTGTGTGAGGGTCCGATCAAAGGCCCGGAGACTGGAGGCGCTAACACTGGCGATGACCAAATCGCTTCGAACGAGGATGAAAAAGCCGCCCAAGATGTTCACTGCCGGCGTCTCCTGCCCAGACAAGCCGGCTAGTTCCTTTTCATCAACGATGTGCACCTTCGGCTGGTTCGCATATTCCTTGATCAGGAATTCTTTCAGTCCCGGCTTGCCGACCTGTGCCACCACTACTCCTCCGTAATAACGGCTGTCCGATGAAACGAAGAAGATTATTTCCTCGCCCAGATAGCCGGCGAGAGTGTGCACCTCATTCAGGATTTCCTCGAGATCCGGTCCGTGTTTTTGCGCCTGAACCTGCTGCCACCATTCGCGAAGAACGGGACTCTCAGTGAGCTCCTGCTGGAAAAGTTGGTTGGCCTGCTGAGCTGCATCGCCGAGGTTGGGGATGCTGGCGAAGAGCATCGTGTCAGCGGGCAGAAACGGCAGCAGTTTGCTCTGATAGCGTAGCCCCGGCAACTCGACCGTCGTCTCCAGCTTGTTGGCGAGGTGGACGAACTCTGCCAGCATGGCTAGATGTTTATCCGCATTCTGGCTCCAGGAAATCTCCTTGGTCACCGGAACCGGAGTCACGCTCGCGCTGGTGGAAAGCTGATCGCCGGGATGCAAGACCCGCGAGCCGCTGGGGCCGGCCACGCGTACCTCGCCTTCGATCACCGAGACGCGCGAGCCCTTGATACCGCTGTTGACGGAGAAGACCGTGCCGGTCACCGATACACGGCAGTCCTTGGCGATGACGTAGAGATGCCCCCTCTGACGCTTGGCGGCTTGGACGATGATGTCGCCGCGGTCGAGTGCGACGGTGGTATCGCGGCGCGCCATTGAAACCGCGAATTGCGCGCGCTCGTTCATCTCCACCAGTGAGCCGTCGCCCAGCCGCAGCATGGCGCGTGAGTCGTCTCCGGTGCGGACGTTCTCGCCTTCCTGTAACTCGTCACCGATCTTGAGCGCCTGTTCGCCGCTCACGCCAACGCGGTAGAGAGCGCCGCTCAGCGACTCCACCCGCGCCCGCATGCCTGCGGGAGCGCTGAAGATGCGGTCCTGAATCAAGTACGCTGAGACGCTGATCACCAGCACTGCCGCCGCTGCCCCGAGCGCCCGGTAGAAACCACGGTTCGAAACCCGGGGTAAGGCGCTGGACCACGAGTTAGGCAATGTGCCCGCAGCTCCGCGAAGACTCTCGGCTTCATGGCGGCAGGCCGGGCATTCGTGCAAATGGTCTTCCACCAGCATCACGCGAGGCGCGGGCAGAACGCCGGCACGATACTCGGGGAGCAGATGCCGCACGCCTTCGCAGCCGCGGATCGAGCCTTGGTTGAGGACAGCCTTATCGGCGGTGTCCTGGCGCAGGCGCTGCCATACCCGCACGCCTGCGGCCTCGATGATCTCAGCCGGCGGTTCCTCGGCGCGTAATGCGGTCACAGCCTGATCCATGGCCTCGCTCAAATTCATCTTCTGGTTCGTCATCTTCTCGGGCGTCATCGTCTGTTCCTCGTCGTTGATAGTGCCTTGAAGTCCTTCTTGAGCAGAGCACGCGTACGATGCAACACCACGGCGACTACCGCCGGCGAAGTCTGCATCATGCCGGCGATCTCGCGGTTGTTGTAGTCTTCGATGAAACGAAGCACAAACATCTCCGCCCATCGCGGATTCAACTTGGCCAGAGCCTGGCGCAACCACTGCCGGATTTCAAGCGACGGTGCCGTTGTCTTGGCGGATATCACTCGATCCTGGTTCGTATCGTCGTCGAGGGAAACCACCCTAGCGTCTTTTCTCCGGCGCAACAGGTCTAACGACGCGTTGATCGCGGAACGATGCAGATAGGCGGGAAGGTTGCGGATGTCGCTCGCCACCTCCTGCCGCAGCAGCCGCAGAAAGACGGTCTGCAGGACGTCCTCGGCATCGACAGCATTGCCGGTGATGCGGTAGGCGGCCCGAAAAACCAGGTCTTTGTGCACAAGAAAAGTCTGTTCCAGATCTGGACTGGACTCCCTGGCAGCGGTCATCGGCATCCGCGATATTTGCATTGTGGCTTGCAATTTAGTACGGTGCTCCTTTGATTACAATGACGCGGGTCGACATGCTTTTCTTAACGCGGGAGGCTGGATAATCTCAATCTCCCTGGGAAAGCTCGACTTGCAACCATAATTACGGTAGCCGGGTCGGCAAAGTTCCACCGAGAGTCGCTCACGTCATAAGATCAACAAAACGTTTATGTCTTTGATGTAAGCAATTGACTATAAATAAGATCTACTCCATCTGGCATGGCCTCTGCCGGGGATCCGCGCGATGAAATCGATTGAGCTGCCTTCCACTTTCAACGCTGCCGCTCATTTCATTGACCGACACATCGAGCACGGTCGGGGCGGGAAGATCGCCTACGAGTGCGGCGAGGAACAGGTCACCTACAGCCAGCTCTTGGAACGGGTAAATCGCGTCGGCAATGCCCTCAAGAATTTGGGCGTGCACCCGGAAGAGCGCGTGGCCCTTGTTCTGCTCGATACTCCTGATTTCGCCTACTGCTTTTTCGGCGCCATTAAGATCGGCGCGGTCGCCGTCCCGGTGAACACCATGCTCCAACCATCGGACTGGGAGTACATCTTCAACGACTGCCGGGCGCGCGTGGTAATCGTCAGCGAATCGCTGCTGCCGCTCTTGGAGTCGATTCCTGCAGAAAAACTCCGCCATTGCCCGCAGCTAGTTGTTTCCCGCGACCCGGCTTGCGGGCAAGCTAAGCTCGATGCCGTCTCGCTCGGGAGTCTTCTCGAGGAGAATTCACCGGATCTTGAGCCCCTCGCCACAAGCAAAGACGATGCTGCCTTCTGGCTCTATTCTTCCGGCAGTACGGGATTCCCCAAAGGCTGCGTGCATTTGCAGCACGACATGGTGGTCTCATCCGAGCTCTACGCCAAGGCGGTGCTGGGCATCACCGAGAATGATCGCTTCTTTAGCGTGGCCAAACTCTTCTTTGCCTACGGATTGGGCAACGGCCTCTACTTCCCGCTGGCCGTAGGCGCCACCGGTATTCTGTGGCCCGGGTCGCCCTCGCCACCCAACATTTACTCGGTGATCGAGCGCCACAAGCCGACCCTGTTCTTTTCTGTCCCTTCGAACTATGCTTCGCTGCTTGTCTACCATCGCGAACAGGTTTCGGATTTTGATCTCTCGACACTGCGCCACGCGGTCTCGGCCGGTGAAGCGCTGCCCGTGACCTTGTTCCATCGCTTCAGAGAACGATTCGGCGTGGAGATTCTGGACGCTATCGGGTCGACGGAAGCGTTGCACATGTTCATTGCCAACCGTCCCGGAGCGGTCCGACCCGGATCCAGCGGACAGATCCTTCCCGGATACGAAGCCCGCATTGTGGACGAAAACGGCCAGAACGTCCCGGATGGCGAGACTGGCAACCTGCTGATCATGGGCGATTCGGTCTGTTCTTGCTATTGGAACCAGCATGAGAAGTCTAAGGACACCTTAGAAGGACACTGGTTAAGGACCGGGGACAGGTACTATCGGGATCCAGACGGATACTACTGGTATGTTGGCCGGTCGGACGACATGATGAAGGTCAAAGGGATGTGGGTGAGTCCGATCGAGGTCGAGGGCGTGCTTCTGGAGCATCCCCAGGTGCAAGAAGCGGCGGTTATCGGCTGCGGAGACGGCAATCAGCTCGTCAGACCTGCTGCCTATGTGGTTCTCAAGCCAGGCGAAAGCCCGTCGCCTGAGGTCGGCGAGCAAATCCGCCAGCACATCTTGTCCCGACTGGCCCCACACAAATGCCCGCAGTGGCTAGAGTTTGTCCCCGAGCTTCCCAAGACCGCTACGGGAAAGATACAACGTTACAAGCTTCGTCAGACCGCAGCCCAGAGCCACCGACCTTAGTTCCCAAATAGTCTTTGAAAATTCTTTGGAACCTTTTCATGTTCTGGAGAGTATATAGAGGTAAGGAGGCGTGCATGGTTAGGCTTCTTTTGCCGCTGTTGCTATCGCTTACCACCACGCTTGTCAGCGCCCAGGCCCAGAATCAAGGAAAGTTCGAACTCGGTCTCATCCCCGGCGCTTTATTGAAGCTCGAGCTGAGCTCAGGCAACTACAGGATCGAGTCCGGAACGGCCGACCGGCTCGTGATTCAAAGCCTGGCCAAAGATCCCGAAGAGCAAAAGAAAGTCCGCTTCGGACTTAGCGCGACGCGGCAGGAAGCGTCGGTTAAGGTGAACGGTCCGTCGCATCTCGAGGTCAGCATCCAGATTCCCAAGAACGTGAATCTCAGCGTACGTCTTAATGGCGGCCAGTTGACCATGACCGGTATCGAAGGCGATAAGGACATTGAGTCAATTGCCGGCCAGGTTAATATCAACATCGGGAGGCCCCAGGATTACCGCGCAGTGGACGCTTCGGTCAATATCGGTGGTATTGATGCTCCGGCTTTTCCCGGCTTGAGGTCCGGCGTTGTGCATTCGTTCAATGCAACCGGACCAGGCAAATATCGCCTCCACGTGCACTTAGGCTCGGGCCAGATTAGATTGCTCACGGAAGAAATCTAGATTATTTCCTCCACCCCGGGTTCGAGCTAAAGGCGCGCAAGAGTGTGCCTGATTCCCAGCGCGAATATTGCCGGTGGCGCAATCAGGCTGACCACCAAATAGCCCTCCAGCGGGAAGCCGTAAAAATGCCCGGGATGCAGATAAACACCGTCCCTTTCTAGTAATTCAATCGCCAGTTCTTGGTCGGGCCGGGTGGCAGGAACCCGCAACACCGCATACCAACCCGCCTCGACTTCCAGACGCGCACAACTTTTGTTCGTGGCCAGTTGTTGATCGAGTTCAGCCAGGTTCTGACGCACCCGCGTCATGAGCTGCTTTTGAAATCCGTGCCGCTGTGCGAGCAACCCCTTGGCGGCGAGCTCGACGGGCGCGTTCAAGGAAAGATACGTGTCCGCGATGACCTCCAGCCGATCCAGCGCTTCCCTTCTTTCCTTCTCCGGTCCACTGACAATGAGCCAAGCCAGCTTCATTTGCGGCAAACCGGAGATCTTTGAAAGGCCGCTCATGGTGAATGTGAGCGCATCGTGGTTCACCGAGAAAGTCAACGGCCGTGCGCTCGAAAGCGAAAAATCCAGAAACACTTCGTCGGCGACGATGGCCAGTCGGTGCGCCGCACAAATCTGATTGAGCCGCTCCCGTTCTCTATCTTTGGTGAAATGCCCGGTGGGATTGTTGGGATGGACGACGATGACGCCCTTGGTCGGCGATCGGATGGCCTGCTCGAGCGCGTGAACATCGATGTGCCAGCCATGATCGTAAAAGAGCGCATAGCGCACAAGCTTCACGTCCTCAATGTCGGCCAGGAAGTCGAACAGCGGATAGCTCGGCGCGGGGATGAGCAGCTCGTCGCCAGGATTGCACAGGAGGCGGAAGACAAAGGAGTAGGCCTCGCTTGTACTGGTTGTCAGGATGATACTGTCCACGGCCACATCATCGCCGCGCGCGGCGTAGTATTCGCGGACGGATTGTCGCGCACTCTCGAGGCCGCGGGGATCGGGATGGTATTCGAGCACACCCGGCTGTTGGAGAGAGCCGAGGATGGCGCGGCGGTCGTAGTCGAATCCGCACTCGGTAGGGTTCGAGGCGCTCAGGTCGACTAGTGTGCGCCCGGACGCGCGATGCCGGGCCAGCGCTTCAGCCAGCGGGTTGGGGCTGAGATTCCAGTTGGTGCGTTCGGCAAACATGTGCTGCGATTGTAGCCTTCTTGACGCTTACCTCCAGGGCAGGCTCTTCACATCGGTGCGATAGTGGCAGTCGCGCAGTCCGTCGATGCCGGCCCAGGCCGGGTGGTAGGCGGTATCGGTGTCGTCATCGTCGCCGTCCTAGGCGCCGTCGGCACGCTGACTCGAGACCAGATAATCCATCCCGCGCGGCGCAGTGGCATCGTTCTCCAGACCTGCGGCCTTCAAACAATCGATGGCCTTTGCGACCATCTCCGGATCTTCGTTCGCGATTGCTTCAGGCAATCGGGCTCTTGGGATGAGCCGCGGGCATCGGGGTTGACCGCGTCGTGGCCAAGCTCGCGCACGGCGTGCTGTGCCTGAGCGTTCGCCACCCCGTAGCTCTGGATGAACGCTTCCGTTCGCTTTTCCCTACTTCTTGGAAGAAACAGGAGTGCCTCAGTGCCCTCCGCCTAGCTCCTTCACAATGTTGCTGACGAACCCCTTGGCATCGCCGAACAACATGAGCGTGTTGTTCATGTAGTAGAGCGGATTGTCGATTCCCGCGAAACCCGGATTCATACTGCGCTTGATCACCATGACCGTGTGCGATTTCTCTACATCCAGCACAGGCATGCCATAGATCGGGCTGGTCTTATCCGTCTTCGCCGCGGGGTTGGTAACGTCATTCGCGCCGATCACCAGCGCCACGTCCGTTTGCGCGAAATCGCCGTTGATCTCGTCCATCTCTTTCAAATGATCGTACGGAACATCTGCCTCGGCCAGCAGGACATTCATATGCCCAGGCATGCGTCCTGCGACCGGGTGGATCGCAAACTCCACGTCCACGCCACGCTTGGTCAGCGCGTCATACAGCTCGCGGACTTTGTGCTGTGCCTGCGCCACAGCCATGCCGTAGCCGGGAACCACAACGACCTTGGTCGCCGCTTCCAGAATCGATGCCGCCTCTTCCGCCGATGCGCTGCGTACCACTCGCTCTTCCTTCTCCTTCGCTGCACCCGCCTGTACCTGCCCGAAGGCTCCGAACATCACGTTCGTGAACGAGCGGTTCATGGCCTTGCACATGATCAGCGAAAGGATGAAGCCCGAAGAACCATCGAGTGCCCCCGCTACGACGAGTACTTTGCTGTTGAGCACGAATCCCAACAAGGCCGCGGAGAATCCGGCGTACGAGTTCAACAGTGAGATCACCGTCGGCATGTCGGCGCCGCCGATCGGTGTCACCAGCATGATTCCGAAGATCAGCGCGACTCCAACCATCGCCGGGAACAAATACGCCTGCAACGGATTGATCACCAGGAGAACAGCCAGGACCAACGCCGCACCCAGGATCGACAAGCTGACAATGTTCTGCCCGCGATAGACAATCGGCCGCTGCGGAAGGATCTCTTGGAGCTTTCCAGCGGCGATCAAGCTGCCGGTGACGGTAAGCGACCCGATGATCACTTCGAGCGCAATCTCGCCCATCTCAAAACGGGTCAAGTGCGACGTGTTTACGTAGTACTCGGCAATGCCGATCATGGCTGCCGAAGCCGCGCCAAAGGCGTGGCTCAAGGCAGTTCGTTGCGGCACCGCCGTCATCTTGACCATGCCGAGGGGGATGCCCACGGCCGCGCCGATGATCAGTGAGATGACTATCCACTTGTACTGGACCAGTTCAGGGTTAAACAGCGTTGCGCCAACCGCCAGGGCAGCGCCAATTTCTCCGGCCAGCACGCCCCAGCGCGCCGTCGCCGGGGAACTCAGCCACTTCAGCGACAGAATGAACAGCACAACGGCCACGATGTACGCAAAATCCAGGTATTCTTGCAGCGCAAATGGGTGGGTCATTTTTTGGGCCTGCCGGTCTTAAACATGCGCAACATGCGGTCGGTGATGAAGAATCCGCCGACCATATTGCTGAAGGAAGCTGCCACAGCCACAGCTCCCAACGCCGTAGTCAAGGGCGTCTCATGCCGGCCGGCAATGATGATCGCCGCCACCACCACGATGGCATCGAGAGCGTTGGTCAGCGACATGAGAGGCGTGTGCAGAAGCGGCGAAACCCGCTTGATCAGCTCAACCCCCACAAATCCCGCCAGTATGAAAACATAGAGATTGGAAATAAAATCCGCCGGCACTCTTCCTCCTTTAACTCGGTTACTGCGCCACCAGCGCGGGCAGTCCCAGGCTTTCCCGCGCCCGTGCATTCACCACTTCCCCGCCTTGGGTCAACAGCGTATCGCGAATAATCTCATCGCTTTCCGGCGGACGTATTTTCCCGTCCTTCACCAGGTTCTGGAGAAAAGTCGTCAGGTTCTTCGCGTACATCTGGCTGGCGTGATACGGCGCGCCGGCGGCCATATTGATGGGCCCGATAATCGTCACGCCGTGCACGAGGATTCGCTCTCCCGGCCGCGTCAGTTCACAATTTCCCCCGCGCTCCGCCGCGAGATCCAGGATGACCGATCCCGGAGGCATGCGCTTCACCATCGCCTCAGTCACGAGCACCGGGGCCTTCTTGCCCGGAACCGCCGCTGTGGTAATCACCGCATCACTCTCTGCGATCACGTTGCCGAGCAACTCGCGCTGTCGGGCATAAAACGCCTCATCCTGAGCCTTCGCATAACCGCCGACGTCTTGCGCGTTTGCGGTTTCGAGCGGCAATTCGACAAACCGTCCACCCAGGCTCTGTATCTGCTCCTTAACCGCCGGACGCACGTCATAGGCCGAAACAACTGCTCCCAACCGCTTCGCCGTAGCAATCGCCTGCAAGCCGGCAACGCCCGCGCCGATCACCAGTATGCGGGATGGCGTAATCGTTCCCGCTGCAGTTGTCATCATAGGAAAGATTCGCGGCAACTCATCAGCAACCACCACCACGGCTTTGTACCCGGCGATGGAAGCCATCGACGACAACGCGTCCATGCCCTGCGCCCGCGTGCTGCGCGGCATCAATTCGACCGCATATGCGCTCACTCCGGTCTTCGCCACCTCTTGCACTGAATCGGGCGAACCCAGGGGACGCAGGAACCCCAACAACACCTGCCCCTGATGCATCAGCGAAAGATCACTCGCGCCGGTCTTGTCGTTAGCACCATGGCACAGCACCTGCGCGACAATATCGGATTGCGCAAAAACCGCGCTGCGTTCAGATAATATCTTCGCGCCCTTTTCTTGATATTGCGGGTCGGGATATCCTGCGCGCTCGCCTGCGCCGGCTTCCACGACCACTTCCAGTCCCGCCTTCGCCAGCAGCGGAACTACCGCGGGCGTCAGGGCTACCCGACGCTCTCCTGGATAAATTTCTTTAGGAACTCCAACGATCACAGGCCTTGTTCTCCTTCGGGTTTTTTACCGCCTGATTCCGCTTCCGCTTCTCAACGTATCTTGGGCTTTCGAAGCAGCGTCTCAATGCCACCCAAGTCCAGTTCCACTCCGCCCGCCACCAACTAGTGCGACCGACTCGGGCACCAGGGGTCCCCGGGTTTCTCCTGGCTGCTGTTCCGCGGGGACACCGATCCGCATACGGCAATCGTCGTCCGTGAGTGAAAAGAACCCGTATGCTATCACTGATTTTGCTGCGCTAACATTATCGATTAAGTCCAACGGTTTATGAAGACATGATCCTTTGAAAAACCTGGCGCGCCCTCGTGTCATGCCAGTCACGCGCCCGCCCAGTCGCGCCCGGCGCGGCGGCGAGAGCAGCTCGAACGAAAGTAAAGAGTTATTAAGTTGTAGACTCGCCGAGCCGGGTGCGTTGGGTTTGGCTGTTGGACTCCGAAAGATCGCAATCAACTCATTTCTTCAGTTCCGCCGTCCAGTTGCTTACCAACGTAAGGAAGGGATTGGCTGCATGCTCAGTCACAGGAATCGCCAGCAGCATCCGCTTGCCTTCGCGCGTGAAATCACCGCTAAGACCTACGCCGGGGTTTGCTCCCATCATTTCAGGTAGCGTCTTTCCCCCGAACAGGGGCTGAGGCGGCCCGAGCTTCAGGTCTTGACCCATCGTGTTGACCGTGGCGACCATCACCCGCCACTCTGGTGTGGTCCACGAGATCTGGCTTTTGCCATGCCAACCTCCACCGCTCGCTCCCTGGCTGATCTGCCATCTTCCTCCCGGCCCTGGAAAGGGCACAACGTAGACTTCATCCTGCCCCGATTCATTGGACTGGTAGGAGAACCAGCGCCCGTCCGGGGAGAAGGAGCCATTGGTCTCGTTGGCCTCGGCCGCCGGATGCAGGCGGTAAGCCTTGTGCTCGCCGGATAACGGCAACAGCCACAGTGCACCGTTCTTGTTCTGGCCGCCCACCTGATCAAAGGCCACCAGTTTGCCGTCCGGCGACCAACTGCTAGGCAATGCAGGGTTGTCAC
>DATDGP010000122.1:0-1560 GCA_036522035.1 Terriglobales bacterium | reverse complement strand
GATCCAATCGTCCGTGACGCTCTACAGCCTCATCCACAAGAGCCTGCACATCACCGGCCCGGCGGACATCGACTCGGGCGGCAAATGCCGTGCCGCCGGATGCAGTTATCGTCCTCGCCACGTCCTGTGCTCCGGACAGGTTGATATCCCCGATGATGACGGTTGCGCCGCGCCGCGCCAATTCCTCGCAGAGCGCCCTACCAATACCAGATGCTCCACCTGTGACGATCGTAACCTGCTTGTCGAATGGCATGATTCAAGGATGGTCCTGCTCGATGCTCTCACACTATACGACGGCAGGCGTAGAGCAACACCTGACTGTCGTCACGGCGCAATTTGGCTCATGTTACTTGTTCGACGGATCGTGTTACTGGTGGTCAGTTACGGTATCAGGCTGCACCGTCAAACGCAGCGCGTATGCGGCTCGCCCGTACGGCGCGCTCAGATGCTTGCCACCCTACTTCGAGGTCGCTGCTGGATTCCGGGAGCCGGAGTTCGAAAAGTGTCCACTCCACTTGGCTACTTGAAGGGCTTCATCCACTCGCTTGCCCAAACCTCACTTCCCAGAGGGCAGCGACCGGTTCGAATCAGAATACACAGTCACTGCCGAAACCACCAAAGTTCGAAAGTGTCCACGACACCCAGAATTAAGGCTCTGCGCGAGAATCCGGGAAAACCGCCGATTGGCGGCCACTTGAGCGTTTTGCCCTTCCTGGGATTTCCGGCGACAGAATCACGTGCTGGGGGACGACCTTGGTACCGCGCACTGCCTAGAGGCGCATTCTTTGGAGACGGTGATCACTGGCATCGGCAGGATTGTCTGGGGAACTGATGGCGGCCGTAACTCATTATTGTAAAGAGACTTCGTAGCGGTTTGCCCACCCCGGATCGCGGGATTCGACTAGGCGCCATCAATCCGGCTGCGGCGGCGCGTTAAGCGGGTCCGGCGTTCGGACTGCGCGGGTGTCAAACCGCGGCGGTCGTCGGCCGAGACCAAAGCCGGGCGATTATGGCAGGCGACAGTGTTGTATGCCAGAGCGCGCCGAAAGGTCGATGAACATTGGCGACAACTCACTTCCAGAGCAGCTGGCCCTGGTCAGCCCTGACGGTCCAAACCCCGAAAACCCAATGAAAACGGGGTGTCTTACGGATTCTCGCTCAGCCGCTTTTCATCCGGCGAAGATAATCCCCCAACGGCGTTTCATCACGATCTAGAGAATGGGCGGCCAGTCGAAATAAGTGTCCCGCTCGATTGCGCACCCGGCGCCTGCCCCTCCACAGCACCGCCCTCCGCTGATATCGTTGTCCGGACACAAGCTCAGCCAGGAAAGAAAGTGCCCAGCTGTCGGCCATCTCGACATATCCCGCCCCACTTCGCCGAACAACGTCAAGACTATGCTCATGAGTCCGGGGATCTGCGTCAGATCCACGCCGAACAGTTTGTACGACTCGGTGCGCAGATCGAAGCCGGTCTTCGGGTTGACGTTTTTCTTTTTGCCTCTACGCTGTTTGCCCTTTCGGTCGGGCGGCAGAGGCCGTTGTTCCGGGTCTACCCGCGGC
>DATDGP010000121.1:0-15877 GCA_036522035.1 Terriglobales bacterium | reverse complement strand
TGAACCTGCGCAACGGGATGACCGCCGAGGACGCTCGCCGCGAGGCGGTTCGCACTTTCGGCGGCGTCGAGCAGATCAAGGAGACCTACCGCGACCGGAGAGGACTCCCTATGATCGAGACCGGCCTGCAAGACCTGCGCTTCGGCTTGCGAATGCTCCGGCGCAGTCCGGGGTTTTCCAGCTTGGCGATTCTTTGTCTGACTTTAGGAATCGGCGCCAATGCCGCGGTGTTCAGTTGGATCGAAGGGATCTTATTCCGTCCGTACCCGGCCGTAGCTCACCAGGAACAACTGCTCGCCATCGCCGGAACGGCACGGGGAGAGTCTGGCCCTACGGCACTTTCCTGGCCCGATCTCATCGATTTCGAGAGGGCCTGCACGCTATGTGGCGCATTCATTGTGAGCAAGATTATGGGGACCACCCTCAGCGTCGGAGACCGCGCCGAGCGCACCGTTGGAAGCATCGTATCGGCGAATTACTTTGATGCCATCGGCGTTCATCCGATTCTTGGCCGCGGATTCGAGCCCGGCGAAGACAGGGGGCGAAACGCCCACCCGGTGACCGTGATCAGTTACCAGCTGTGGCAAGGACGATTCAAGGGCGATCCACAAATTATCGGGAAAACGCAGCGGCTCGGTGGCGTGCTGCACGCGATCACTGGGGTCGCGCCCGAGGGGTTTTATGGGACCTTCGTGGGATGGGCAATACAGTTCTGGGTTCCAGCGTCGATGGAGGAAATATTTGAACCGGGCGGCTACAAACTGGGGGATCGCGGCGCGCGATGGATTGAAGCCTACGTGCGACTCAAGCCGGGCGTGACTCGCCAGCAGGCCCAGGAGGAGATTTCGGGCGTGGCAAAACGACTGGAGGTCGACTATCCGGCAACCAACCGCGGCCGCGGCATCAAGCTCTGGCCGTTATGGCAAACGCCATTTAACAACGCGGGTACTCTACTCCCTACCCTGGAAATCATGCTCGCCGTGGTCGTTCTTGTGCTGCTCATCGCGTGCGCGAACGTCGGCAATCTTCTGCTCGTCAGGTCCTTCGCCAGACGTCACGAAATGACGGTTCGGCTCGCCATCGGCGCCGGCCGCAGCCGTCTGTTGAGGCAACTCCTCACCGAAGGCCTGATCCTCTCGACTTTTGGCGCAGCCGGTGGACTGCTCGTGGCGCACTGGTGCCGTCACGCGCTCGTGCTGCTCTTCCCCGCGCGGAGCGGCGTGACGATGCATTTGCCGGGGGAAATCGATGGGCGCGTTCTGGCCCTCAGCGCCGGCGTTTGCCTGATCACGACGCTCCTGCTCGGTCTGGTGCCCGCGATTCAGACCCGCAACCTCGATCTTGCCGGCGCGTTGAAAGCCGATTCAGCGGGGGTGGTTGGGGGTGGTGGAACAGCGTGGGTCCGCTCGGGGCTTGTTGTGGTGCAAGTATCGCTGAGTTTCGTTTTGCTGGTGGGAGCGGGGCTGCTATTGCAGAGCCTGCAGAAAATCCGGACGGGCAGCCCGGGTTTCTCGACGCACGGAGCGCTGTTCACTGCGGTCGATTTGACGTCGGCGGGATATGATGCGCAGCGGGCCAGGAATTTCCAGGACGAGCTCCTCGAGCGCGTGAAGGCGCTACCCGGGGTCGAGTCGGCTGCGTTTGCGCGAATGACCCCGCTGAGCTATGGAAGCTTCTCTTCGACGCCGATTGTGGTGGATGGCTATCAACCCCCGCCTGAGGAGCAGCCAACCGTTGAGTACAACGAAGTGGAGCCGGATTATTTCGTGACCATGGGAATCCCTTTAGTCTCCGGTAGGGAATTCACCCGGGCGGACGACGAAAGGTCTGCCCTGGTGGCCATCGTAAATGAAACGATGGCAGCGCGGTATTGGCGCACCAGGAATCCGATTGGCGAGCGCGTTCAGGTCAAAGGCCGATGGATGCGCGTGGTCGGTGTGGCGAAAGACTCCAAGTACGAGAGAATTCGGGAGACACCGAAGCCTTTTTTCTATGTCCCTCGGCGCCAGAATTTTTCAGTGGGGGCGGGCTTGTATATCCGAACGCCGCTGAGTCCGGAGACGATGACAGCTGCATTGACGCGCGAGCTGCACGCCCTGGACCCGAATCTTGCGCTCGATGAGGTAATCACCCTTCAGGAGCAGGTGGATCGCTCGACATCGCCGCAGCTGGTGGCCGTAACTCTGGTTGGCGTCTTAAGTGGGTTGGCGGTGCTACTCGCTGCCATCGGACTGTACGGTGTGATGTCATATGCAGTGTCGCAGAGCAGGCGCGAACTGGGGCTACGCATGGCTCTGGGCGCGCGACCATCCGATCTCTTGCCGCTCGTGATGCGGCACGGTCTGGCGTTGACGGCAGGTGGCGTTGCCCTGGGCGCTGGGGCGGCGCTGGCATTGACGCGCCTGCTCGGATACCTGCTCTACAGGGTGAGCCCACGCGACCCGATGGCGTTCGGGTCGGCATTCACCGTGATGGCCATCGTCTCCCTGGCAGCGAGTTTGTTGCCCGCCTGGCGCGCCACCCGGACTGATCCGGTCCGGGCCCTGCGGGATTGATTCTCTTCATCCGAATCTGTGCGCTCTGGACGGATGACGGGGCACCGTCCGAGCGGAGGTTATCTCTTCATCAGCCAAACCTCGGCAACTTGGCATCCGCGGCCGTTTCCGCCCCTTCCCAATTCCTGGTGCCAAATCAGCGTGAGTTCTCCCGTTCGTGTCGCTTCGGTCGGGATATCGAATTCCAGCGGCTTTGGAGGCCAGGGCTTTGCCATGACAGGATGAACTTGCTGGTTTCCGTTGCAGTCGAGCCGGATCATGCGCGACTCGTCGCCACTATATACCACTCGTATCCTATACTGCGCGTTCGCGTCGAGATCGGAGTAGTGCATCTCGAGCGGAGCATCGTACAAGGACTCCGCCCAGCATTTCCAGGCCAGTGGAACCGCCGCTCCCGACCATTCCGGGTAGCCGTGTCCAACCAAGGCGGAAGCCCTGAACTCGGGGTCCCTGAGCGCTCCGGCACCCGGGACCAGATGCCGCTGGCGCGACAGGTCCCCGAGGTTGTCGTAGAACCCACCGGGGCCGGGACTCGTGCGCTCGATGATTTCCTCGATGGCCCGGCGTCTCTCCGCGTAAGAGGTGAGGGGGCGGATCTTCGTGAACTGTTCCTTCAGCCAGCGGGCGTCGTTAAGAGGCGCGTCGAGCGTATCCAGGTTCGCTCCGCGCGAGACAGACTCTGCCTGATATAGCTCTACGGCCAACTGCATATGAATGCTCTGAAACAAGGCCTCCCCGAGTTCCAGGACCCGCGTCCGCCACCTCGGGGCTACCGGGGCGGTCAAAGGCTCATTCAGGATTGATTCGGCCTCGCTGAGCAACTCCAAAGGGTCAACGTCGCCCGTGGGACCACTAGGGGCCTCTCCGATGTCGAGCGGAATGAGCGCGGCGCCGACGCTGTGGATCTTGTCGAGCCTTTGAAACGCCCTGGCCTGCACGTCCATTTCATGGATGAGTCGCGCCTGGATGTAAGCGTCATAGTAAGCACGATAGAGGCCCATCTGGAAGCGCCAGTTGAGTATTTCTTCGGGTGAGGCACTGTCCTCCACACTGCGGAACTGCTCGAGGGCCGTTGTAACGTTCTCATTCCCCATCAGGGAACCTTTCCAATTCTCCTCGAGGCTTAGGATGCCCTGGGCGAAATCGTCTCGCAAGCGGTCGGAAATGAAATACCCACTGTACTCGCGCAGGATTTCAATGACGGGCTTTTCAGGAGTCCATCCGAGTGAACTCCAGATGAATTTGTTCACATCGTCGTTGCACCCTTCCGAATAGGTCAGGAAACCAATTGAGTACGGCGCCTGGAGGCGGAAGATGTTGGCATTACCCAGGGGCCGTGGATTGATGACTTCCCGGCCTTCGGTCAGGGCATAAGCGACGTCCCAGTCAGGAACGGGAAACTGGCATTCCACGCTGTGGGTGATATCAGGATAAAGGCGGATGGGGTAACGTTTAGGAAGTCTCTCGCGCAGGTCGGATACACCGATCCGCATCTGAGGCCCATAAACGACCCCCGAAAGCCAGGACGGCTGGTGAGTCACGATTTCGAAGAATTCGTTTAACCAGACTTCATCGAAGGATTGGGGAGACATCCACATCTGGGCATGCGGGTGGTAGCGTTGCAGGTTGGCTGTCTGCTTCTCGAGCAACGCCATCATGTATTTCGGCTCTGTGTGTCCGGGGTCGCCTCCTGGGACAAAGACGGCGTCGATGCGAGGCAAGGCGGCGAAGACCTCTCCCCATTCATGGAGGGCATGTTCCACCGTCTTCGGATCGGAATAGGACCTGTCCATGGCAGGGTACCAAATCCAGAGGTCCAGACCGTACTCATCTGCAAGCCGCGACATCTCAACCATCATCTGCATGGGCGGAAGAGGAAAGTGAGGGCTGTTCGGCTGGTCGTCGGAGCGCCGTGGAATCAGCTCAATCGCGTTCGTCCCGAAAACCGCCAGGTCGCGGAAATACTGCTCCCACATCGGAACGTTCCAGGCGTCGTAGGTATTCGTCTTGGGGCGGTAGCCCAATTGATGACCGCGCAACCGATATTTCGGTGCCGTCGAGACCTCCAGGGGACCGGGCAGCACGGCCCGCCCTTTGGACATTCGAAGGGCGCGCAGCAAGCCTCCGACTCCAAACAGGACGCCTCGGTCGTCAGCCCCTTCGACCACAACCAGAGGAGCCTTTGAACGGCCAGCGGCGCGGAGCCGATAACCCTCTGCCGCCGTTGCCGGCCCGCTCGGGGTGACGAGACCTCCCGGCGATTTAGAATGGCTCTCTCTTAGAGCCCGCCAGGAACCCACGACTACGGCAGACGATTCCTCCGGCGTCAAGTCTTCAACGACCGTCCAACGAATTTGCGTGCGCTTCTCAACCTCCTCCACCAATACCTGCACGGCCTTCCGCTCACGAGCCGAGAGGGTTCGAGGCGCGACGACCACGGCTTTGCTGAGATCAAGCCCACTGGCGGCGGAAGCCTGGTCTTGAGACCTTGCCGAGGTGGCGCCCCGTCCAGTTAATGCTGCCAGACGGGAAGCACCCGTCAATCCTGCGCAAACCAAGCCATCCTTCAAAAAGTGTCGGCGATTCATCTTGATCTCACACTGATGCAGGCTTCCTGGGCACCTCGCCCTGGCCAGTGCAAATGCCGGCGGAGGAACTCGAAGGTGCCAACGCCGTATATGGCATGGGGACCGTTGCACCACTCGATTGTGGTGTTCTGGGAGATTCCCATTTCAGCGTAAAGCCGGCGCACTCTCGCATGCTCATACGCCACCCATTCATCTGACGCCACTGCATCGTCATGTCCTCGTTCTACCATGAAGGGACGTGGCGCGATGAGTTTGACCAGTTCGGCGCCGTTCACGACATTGGCGAAGTCGAATTCGTACATGTCATGTTCGGGCAGAAGCATGCAACTATACGGCGAGTCGACGCTAGTCGTCTTCCCACACCCACTCATTGAAGTCAGCGGTGCAAACCGAGACCGCATAGCGATCGACAAAGGGTGGAACCCGAACCGCAGTCTTGCCGCCGTAAGAGATGCCATAGAAGCTGACTCCTTCGGAATCACAAAGGGCTGCTGAGAAAGCCACTCCAATACTCTTTCATGCTGCCCGATGATGAATGAGAATAGCGCCAGCTTCAAGGGATGACTGTCTCGGCGGGCACAGCGTTGCGCCTGGCTCGCTACTTTGGGACTACGCCGGATGGATGAGTCTGCAGAAGACCTACGAGCTCGACCTGGCCCGCCAGCAGGTCGGCAAGACGCTGGGCCACATTCCACAAAGGCCTCCTGCGGCCGCCCCGTTTAGCTAGACCTTGATCTTGTGGTGAGTGATATTCAAACGATGGAAGACTTGCTTTATGACTCCGTGGCCTCTCCGCGATTTGACGCCCGCCTCTTCGGGATTCTGGCAGCACTCGCGCTGGCGTTGACCCTGGTAGGAATCTACGCCGTCGTTTCCTACGCCATCCGCCATAGGACCCGCGAGTTCGGGGTGCGGATCGCGCTGGGCGCCGAGTCGGGCGACATATTGCAACTGGTGCTGAAACGAGGCGTCGTTACGGTCTTAGCCGGCGTGGTGATCGGGCTCGCAGGTGCTCTCAGCCTCACGCGCTTTCTGCACAGTCTGCTGTTCGACGTCAGCCCGCTCGATCCTGCGACCTACGCGGGTGTGGCGGCAATGCTGGTCGCGGTGTCGCTCTTGGCCTGTTACATCCCTGCGCGGCGCGCAACGAAGGTCGATCCCATGGTGGCGCTGAGGTACGAATGATGACTTTGAAGCTTGGGCGTCCAAGGACAGCCATGGAAGACCGAATCGCGCTGGCAGAAAGCCGAATAAAATCGAATTCGGTTCGCATGTAGAAGCTTCTGTAGAGTTCTTACCGCCTCCCGGCCGATGAGGCTCTCAAGACCCGGCTCCCCTTCGACTGATGAAATTGGCGTCCTTCAACTTATTTATAGTCAGTAGGTTAGAAGGATGTGCTCTTAAGGAATGTGCACTTAAATCCTGGTCGAGTCAGGATGGGTTGCGACTGGAAAGAGCAGGCAAATTTCCGCGACCGAATGTTCGACGACTTCAACGAACTCTTAATCCATCTTCAACGCGCCAGAATCAAATGTCTGGTCGTCGGCGGTTATGCCGTTTCGCTTAACGCCCAGCCATGCGCGACCGAGGATATCGACCTGCTGATCAAACCTGATGCCGACAACGCGAAGGCGGTTTGAAGCAACCGAAGGTAGGACGCGATCAATCATAGGCCGCGACCCTTCACGGGAGATGCCTTCGGCGTGCTGAGCCTTTGAATGTTCACGCCGTCCTCGACCGTGTGACAAGGAAAATCCGGCTCAGGATGGCGACGTAAAGGGTTTGAGCGGGCTGGCAATGGTACAACGCAACTCCGAGACAGGTTCCCAGCGTATTGGTAATCAGGTCGGTTGTGCCGGAATCTCGCGTGGGAAGGTATGCCTGCAGGACCTCAATGCTGAGGCTGGTAGCGCATCCCAGAAGAATGCTGAATAAGGCAGCCCGTCTGACCCGCCGCAGCGACCCCAGGTAGGCGTTGGAGAATAAACCGAGGGGGATGAAACCCGCTATGTTGAGCAAGACGTTCTTCAGATAGCTCCAGTCAGGAAGGTACTCCTGCCAGGCCGGCTCCAAGAACTTCTCTTTGAAGACTACGTACCGTTCCGGAATATAAAGATCGGGCCCCGAACCTGCTAGATTATGGGCAATCCGACCCTCGTGTTCGTCAAACAGGTAAAGCGCGACATTGCCCTCGCCCTCCGTCAGGGCAGGCCGGCCTTGCGTCGTCCAAGTTTGGTAGTGTTCGAGAATTTGGGGGGGCGTGAGCTCCTGGCGGTAGAGGGCAAGACCGAGCAATTGGCCGCGCCAGCTGTCATTTTTCACGGGGGAGTTCGCGACGACGAGTTCGCCGGTAAGATCTTCACCGGAGAGCGGAAATTGAGAACCGGCATTGGCGAGAGTGCCGTTGATGTATACTCGCGCCTGGCTGCCGTCCGACGTGATCGTCATAAAAACCTGCTTGTCTTGACGAAGGACGTCGCCCACGTAAAGTTTGACAGTTCGGACTCGAAAGGGATCATCTTCGATGGCGCTCTGCAGAGAGAGATCGTTAAGGGACTGACGTACCGAGAACCGCCGGCGTACTCCAGGAGGATAGAACGCCACGAGAGTACCCGAATCCCACGTAAGTGCGGGCGTCAGCCAGATCTCAAGACTGCCCGGGGTCCGATCTCCTGCATCCGTTGTCTCGAACGCGCCGGAACTCAAGATCGTGCCGTGAGAACCAAAGGTCAGACCATTTCCCGCCGGCAGCCACTGCACGTCGTTCTTGGGAGAGTGAAAGGGCCAGAGGCCGGCCACCAGGGTGGCCCCTAATACCAGGAGCCAGATCGCGCCGTGGAGCATCACTAGGCGCCCGCCGACGGCTGTGGGATTCACTTTGGGCTGATTCCGGGCAGAGCTAGTCCGAGGTGTTGTTGTCACCCGCATCCTCCTCCTCCGATCGCTCCACGCTTGATCCGGCGCTCTTTTCGACCAAACTCTTTTTCGTTGTGCACCGCCAGCAGACTCTTCAATTGTAACTGGCATTCCGGCATCATTGCGTGCTCCGTCTCCAGTGCGCAAGGAGCGTATCCAGGACCTGGGTAGGTGGAACGGCGGCCGAATGGCGGGCCCGGCGGGGCCCCAGCGACTCCAGCTCCAGCGCTAAGATCCAGCGCTAAGATCTTGACAGAGGAGACCCACTTCTATAGATTCCTGGGTTACCAGACTCGAGAACGGAGAAACAACCCGTGGTGCAGGTTGAGTGATCCGCGATTTGTTCGGCGGCGCGACGTCAGTACATTAGGGTCTTCGGGTTAGTGGAAAAGGGCCATGCATGACGAGACAGAGCCTGACCAGACGCCAGGCTCTGGTTTCAAAACGGCACGTAACGTCTGGGCCTTGACGATGGTGAAATTTTAACCTATTTCATATGCACATGAAGTAAATTTAAGCCTCACATATCGTCGCCTGGAGCCTTCCCATGAGCTTCTTGGACCACTTCAAAGCGCAGACCCAAAACGTCCTCACTCATTGGGACGCGAATCGGTCAAACCTAAGGCAGATATCTCTATCTCTGTCATTCACTTTGGTCGAGACGTCCGGCCCTTAATGCGACTGTCGAGGGAGTCAAAGCGAACGCCATTAAGGCTACCGTTTTCAATCAGATGGAGCTACACTCGGATCGAGTTTCCAAATTCTCGGTCTGGCCCAGCCTCGAAAGAGGCGGGGAGACAGCGGGTTTGGGATATTATGGGGTGGCTGTGACAGCGGTGACAGAGCTGTGATCTGACAAACAAACCTGGGAGGTTGCTTAGAATCAATGTGATACGAAAACGGCTTTTGGACTTGCCGGTCAATGAGAATGGGGTCGGAGGGGGCGGGCTGCCTCGTGATTGCCCGGGGCTGTTGCCAGGGTCGATAGCCTCCGGCACGGGCAGCCAAACTGAACGAAGAAGAGAGCCTGCGACTTGGGAGAACGCACTTGGCACTGGGAAACGGCTGGTCGAAGACCTGGACATTTTTCGAAGGAGCCTGGCACGAAGGCAACATACCCATCATGGGACCGCGCACCCATGCCGCCTGGCTTTGCTCGCTCGTGTTCGACGGCGCGAGGGCGTTTGAGGGCGTCACACCAGATCTCGACCTTCACTGCGCGCGGGTCAATGATTCGGCCAAGAAGCTCTTCCTGAAACCCTTGGTTTCGACCGAAGAGTGGGTCAGTCTCGCGCGGGAAGGGATCGCGCGCTTTGACAAGGACGCAGCGCTCTACATCAGGCCGATGTACTGGGGAGAGAACGAGGGTCCTTGGGTCCATGCCCATGACCCCGAATCAACCCGATGGTGCCTGACAATCTACGAGGCGCCGATGCGGCAGCCCCGGGGCTTTTCAACAACGCTGTCTCCGTACCGCAGGCCAACCTTTGAGACCATGCCGGTGGACGCTAAGGCCGGATGTCTCTACCCCAATAACGCGCGGATGCTCTTCGAGGCGCAAGCGCGGGGTTTTGATAATGCCATTGTGTGCGACATGCTCGGCAACGTCGCCGAACTGGCAACCTCCAACATCTTCATGGCCAAAGATGGAGTGGTCTATACGCCGATTCCGAACGGAACCTTTCTGGCAGGCCTGACGCGCCAGCGAGTGATCGGGCTGCTGCGTGAAGCCAGCATCACGGTAGTCGAGACAGTTCTAGCCTACTCCGACTTCCAGGGGGCGGATGAAATCTTCTCGACGGGAAATTATTCCAAAGTCGTCCCGGTGACCCGCATCGAGGACCGCTCTCTTCAACCCGGCCCCTTCTACACGAAGGCCCGGGAACTCTATTGGGCGTTCGCGCACTCATGATCGCCGACTGCATTCCCTAGTCCCGGACGACGATCGCTCGGCGTTGTTGAGTGGATCAACTGAGGTAACTCGGAGGACTGCACGCCCGAAATCTACGCGCTGTGTCAGGTCGCGCCGGAGGCTTTGCGCTCCACGGAACCAAGGCACGAACGCCCCGCTCGACCACAGACTGATCGGTCGGTGCGATCCTCTCCTTCCCAAAACGTGGCCCTAGCCTCAGTCGTAGACATTAGTGTTCAGGAAGTCGTTCCTGAATTTGCCGTTCGGGTCGTAGTGTTTCAGAAGCGCGTCGTAATCGGGCAGTCTTTCATAGAGCGACTGCAGGCGCGATGGCGAGATTGTGAAGAGCTTTGCCCAGTGTGGTCTGGTGTTGAATGGCGCCAGCGCCTGCTCAACCATGGGCAGCACGTTCCTGACCGCAGGCCATTCAGGTTTCCATGTGAAGTGAATAGTCATGGACGGGCGTTTGTAACAGGTACTCACCCAGAGATCGTCCCCGTCAATCGTCCGCAATTCCGTGATGAAAAGGTGCGGCGTCACGTGATCTCGAAGTTGCTCGACCGCGAGAATGGCTTCGTAGCCTCTTTCGCGGGGAACGAAATACTCCGTTTGTAACTCAGCGCCACTGCTGGGTACGAAGTTCAGCCGGAAGTGTGGCAGGCGGTCGTACCACGGGCCGGGGATACCCATCTGTTCGGTGCAACTGTCGGCCGAATGTCCCGCTATCGGGTGAAGCCTCTTCGTTGCGGGCTTTGCCCCGAAGAACTCAGGGGCGATCTCAAACGGGGCCCCGGGTTCCACGCGACTCTTGATCCATACTTGGGTGATCCGGTGGTCTTGCCAATCAGTGAAGAGGCTCACGCTGTAACCGCTCGCGAAGATTTCATCCAGGTGTTTTTCCAATTGCGCCATGGGCAGGTTCTCGTAGACGACCTGTCTCATCTGAAACGTGGGCTCGACATCGAGGGTGACTTTCGTCACCACCCCAAGTCCGCCGAGATGAACCACCGTTCCCGCAAACCGGTCACCGTCACGTTCCCTGGATAGGCGCACAACCTCACCATGCGCCGTAACAATTTCCATCGCAGAAACAGCCGTAGCCAAGTTGCCGTTTCTGTTCCCCGAGCCGTGAGTAGCAGTTGCGCACGCTCCCGCGACAGAAATGTGCGGCAAAGAAGCGAGGTTGTGCAATGCATAGCCGTGGCCGTCAAGATACGGACCAAGTTGGCCGTAGGTCACGCCCCCGCCCACGGTGACCGTGCGCGAGGTTGGGTCTACGGCCATCTGATTCAGATATTTCAGTGAGACCTGATCTCCGGTGCTGTCGGCGATGGCATTAAAGGAATGGCGAGCACCCAGCGCCTTCAGGCGGCTGCGCCTCTTCACAACTTCTTGAACTTCCTCAACGCTCTTGGGAAGGTCCAATCGCTGTGCACGATAGGCGTAGTTCCCGGCCCAATTCGTGCGAGCCGCTGCTTGTTGGTCGCCATGTGCTGAGCGCGGCAGCATGCTCCCTGCGATGAAAGCGCCCGACGTCTTCAAGAATTGTCTCTTATTCATATATTTGGCCGATTGTTTGATAGACATCGCAGCCGATTGAGTTTCTGGCGCGTCCGCGATTCGCACCGCCGCCCGCTCTGATTCTCCCTATGATATACAGACCCGGGGCGCTCAAAGCAAAGGAATTCAGCAATTGACGCATAACGAATCACCCCTGTGAGTTTCCAGTATGGATGCGTGGTGATTTGGGCTGTCGTCGCCACTTACAGGCGCACACTGGGCGACTTCAAGGCGCGGCCGGCAGAGCCTCATAGGGGCTTTGTACCTGCAGAATAAAGGCTTCTGCCCGTTTACAGCCACTCTCAATAGCGCGGAACCTCGCGACCTCATCCTGTAAGGCGTAGAACCTGTCGGGAGTCTGCGAGGCGTGGGCATAGCAGGCCGCGCGCTTAGTCGGTTCGGTCGCGGTAATGTCCACGTAGTGGGTCGGTGAGAATTGCAGCGTATCTTCCCCGTTCGATACTTCGTAGTAATAGAGCGCGAATCTTCGGCCCATCTGCAGCCAGGCGTCGAAAGTTAGCGCGGAAGTTGCCCGGTGGTCACGGTGAGCGTCGATCGGCCACTGGGTGAAGACCACGTCAGGCCGCTCAGCCTCCAGAATTTTCCGGTATTCGTCGAAGTGGGAGAGATCGAGGACGGCTTTGCCATTCGTTTGGCCCGCATACGCAGGACGCGCCTTCAGAATCTGGCAGGCTTTGCTGGCCTCGGCCATACGGGTCGCAGCAGGCGCCCCACCTTTCGACGCCGGCCACTCACCGTTGTTCAAGTAAAGGAGGACCACCTCGTGGCCCAGATTAGTGTAGCGCGCGATGGTCCCGCCGCAACCGTATTCGGGATCACCGGGATGCCCGCCGGCCATGATAACCTTCAAGTTGCGCCCCGTTGCCACTTGTGAGGCAGGCTGACCTCCACTGGCGGCGTCTGTCGCTGGAAGTCCGACCGCCAGAACAGTCGCTGCTTGCCCGGCATGCGTTAACATCTCTCGCCGTGTCACTGGCCTCATTTCTCGCCTCCTTTATTTCGTCATAAGCTATTCCGTGGCAGAGAGCTAAAGTCAACTTCATCCAAACTCCAATCTGCGGCAACTCCTTTGACTTAGCCGCAAGCTGCACCCTCACGCGATGGACACCAAGAATGCCGAAACGTGGTCGCCCGCTGCTCCGAGTCCTTCAGATTCCACCAGTCGTGCCCGAGCGGCAATTCACGGAGGGCGCGCCGTTCGCCACCCTTCCCTTTCTGATCTCGCTGAACAGCGTTCTAAACGAATTCAGGGCGCCGCGGCGCTTTGACTCCCGCCGCTGGCAGTGCCGTAATAGGCGTTCACGAAATCGGCCAAGGATCCCCACGAGGTCTGCAGCACGCCGAGCATGCGAGGGGCGATGAGGTCATTGGCATGGGCGCGGACCGAACGCACCAGCTCGAGCTCGCCGAGCGGCGTTCGAATTGCTGATTTCATGCGGACTCCTTTGCGTTTGATCGATAAGTCGACAAAGCCCGATTACTCCGGGTATCTCCGCCGGATCATCACCGTGCGGTCGAGCTCATCAACCACTTGGAGGATCTTGAGCTGCAGATCCTTGTCGAGAGTCGCCGTACGCAGGTACTGATGAACTTTCGCCTGCGCCCCTGCCGATTGCTGCCCCTCGACGAACGCGCTCAGCCATGTCATGAGAAAGAAGATCTTGCGATTGCGTTTGATTCCGGGTAGGGCCTCCAAGGCGGGCTCCAGATACGGTTCCGTCAGAGCTGATTGGTTCCAGTAATTGAAGGCACCGAGGCTCTGCGCGATCCAGTCTTCGGGCCGGGACGAATTATGCAGGTAATCGTCGAAGTACTTCTGTTTGGTCGCGCTATCGGGCCGCGAGGCCTCCGCGGCGTATGCGTACTCCGGCCCGTCCCCTCCTGGGTCGCGCTGGCGTTCAGCGTCGAAGATGGCCTCAGCGCGCGGATCTCCGAGCGCGGTCAGGGCGGCCACAAGGCTCCAGCGATCCAGAGGCCGAAGCTGCACGCCCGGCACCGAAAGCTGACCGTTCAACAGAGCCTCGATCTCGCCCAACCCCTGAGGAGTCTCAGCCAGGGCGCGAAGGCCACGGAACCACGTAATCCGCAGGTTCTGGTCGGGGTCGTGAATCATGCGGTCCGCCGCCATCGACTCCAGCGCCGGAACGAACTGGCTTCGCGTGCCGGCGCTCATGTACCGGTGCAGAGCGATAGCGGTGTGCGCCAGAATGCTCTGCGTGAGCGATGGATCGTCTTCGGCGGGCAACAAGCGCTGGGCGAGCGTGGCATACGCGCGTGGCGGAAGATCGGCTTGGCGCACCGAATCCCAGAGCGATCCCCACAGCAGAGTGCGCAGGAAAAGATCGTGCACCCCGCCGAGCTCGTCCATGACGCTCGCGCGGCTGACGGGATCAAGCAGAAAACGCCCATAGGCAAAGTCCTGGTCGTTGGCGAAGATGGAAGACGGGCAGGTTTTGCCTGCGGCCTCGGGTACCGTGAGGGTCGCCTGATCCAGGTCCACGCGCATCGGGATGCCGTGGCCGTTCGGCTCGTCGAGCAGAACCTGGGTCGCGATCGGCCAGGTCTCGCCGGAGCCCAGTACGTCATGCTGAGACAATGATAGTCGGCTCAAACGGTCGCCGGCGCAGGACCACGCCACGTCCACCTGCGGCATGCCTCGATGCCGGATCCACATTTCCGCCCAACGGGTGAGATTCCGGCCTGACACCTGCTCAAAAGCGTCCACCAGGTCGCTCCATTCGGCGTTCGAATAGGAATGGTCTTTGAGATAGAGCCGCAGGCCATCACGAAACCTCGTCGGGCCCAGCACGAAAGCAAGCTGCTTGAGCACCGCCGGCGCCTTGGAGTAAACGATGGCGCCGTAAGCGGACTTTGCGTCCTTCAGATTAGGGATGTCCTGGTAGATCGGCGTGGTGCCCTGGGTGGAATCGATCTCGTAGGCCGCCGGCTTGATCGACTCATAGAATCGCTTCCACACGTTTTCATCCGGTTTCAAGGAGGCCAGCGTCTGGTACGCCATGTACTGCGCAAACCCCTCCTTCAGCCACAGATCGTCGAACCAACGCATCGTGACGGAGTCGCCGAACCACTGGTGGGTTAATTCGTGCAGCACGAGGATGTCGCGGTTGAGCCGATCGGTATGCGTGGGCGCGGTCCGGAAGAGCACGGATTGCTCGCGCAGGAAGGTGGCGCCCGCGTGCTCCATGCCGCCGTAAGCGAGCTCCGGGATCAAGACCATGTCGTACTTCGGGAATGGAAACGGCTGGGCAAAATAGTCGGAAAGGTAGCCGATGCCTTGGGCGGCGATCTGCTGGACTTCGGCGGCCTCATCTTCCGCTTGCCGGAGCCTCGACTGCCGCACATATAGCCCGGGCAGCTCCGGCGTTTCCTTCAGTCGCCGAAAGGGCCCAGCGGCGAACGCGAACAGATAGGTGCTGATAGGAAGGGTTTCGCGAAACACCGTCAGGCGCCGCTCAGCTCCCTGGTTGGACTCGGATTCGGGGGCGGCGTTTGAAATCACCGTCCAACTCACAGGCGCCATCAGCTCTAGCCGGAAGCGCGCCTTCAAGTCGGGCTGATCAAAACACGGAAAGGCCATGCTGGCGTCCATGGGGACGAAAAGGGTGTAGACGTATTCGGTGTCGTCGTCGTGATCATCGTAGCGGGTGATCGGCTGTCCGGCAGGCGCAACGCCGGCCGTGAACTGCACCCGCACGGTGTTCTGCCCGGCCCGTAACCGTTCGGCAGGAAGCTCGAGGTGCCCGTTCTCGGCGCGTGGGGCAACCGCGGCGCCGTTCAGTGTGAGCGTGCTGATCGTGCCGTCCCGGAAATCGAGCAGTAACAGTTGTGCCTTCTGGAGCGCGAAGGTGAGTTCCTCATTTCCCTGGACCGTATCGGAGTGCGGAATCAAGGCGAACTTCAGGTGATAGCGGACGTCCGAAATCTGCGCCGCGCGGGCGCGAGCCAAGTCCCGCGGAATGCCCGCGGGCGCAGTTGCGCCGGCAGTCGAAGCAGCCATAGGCAGCAAAAAGACGGCCCACAAGCCCGCTGCAAACGAGTTCGTCTGCCGTCCCGATCCGGCTGGCCTGCTCCGCATCATGTTCACCATCCCGTGACATTCTAGCTTTGACTGCAACCGTTCGTCCCTATCACAACGGCGTAAAACGCCTGGCTCTAGCAGCGCACTAGTATATCGTTTCAGTGAAAGCTATCTATAAGGATTAGAAGCATGCTATGCTCGACCTATGCCGAGACGATCGACTCGCTCTCCCTTGTTCTTGCTGCCCCAGGAAGTGAACCTGCTGGAGCGGTTGCGCAAGTCCCAT
>DATDGP010000120.1:0-4133 GCA_036522035.1 Terriglobales bacterium | reverse complement strand
ACATCGTTCGGTGCTCGCCTCCGGATAAAAGACGTGCGCGTTCCCGAAGGACATCTCAAATGATTGCGAGCGATACGGGCTCTTGTGCAGAAGGAATCCCAAATCAGTGGCCGGCGGATTCGAACTGGTGATCTTCAGGAGCATAGCCGTGGCTCTGTTTATTCAATGTGGCTGCATTTTGCGGCCACCGGTCGCAGAACGGAGTGCGTCGGCTAGCTGCGTCCAAAGCAGGCTTCGAGCCAGAGTTCCAAAGTGAGGTCGTGGCGGCGTTCATTGGCCAGATTCGGCCGCAACTCCTTTCGATACCGCTGACGAAGAACGGCGGGATCGAGCCAGCCAGCCTTGGCTAAGAACTGGGCATCCTCCAAGTCCTTCGGGTGGTTCCGAGAAAGCTTTGAGAGCACTATGTCGTGCACTTCGAAAGCAAGGAGCCGCAGCTTGGCAAAGTCTTTTGGGAAAATCCGCACTAACCGCTGATCGTAGTCTTCGGGCACCTCGGCGATCGTCACGCGTTGAAAGTGCAGCCGATGCTTCTTACCGAGTTCCGACTCTTCACCAGCCAGCGCCTCGATGCTGGCTGCGCCAGTGTGCGGCGTGGCCGTAATGTAATCCACATCGCCTGTCGGCCTCGGGAGTCCGTAGCAAGCCGCCAGAACAAACCCGCCGAAGCAGTGAAGCTCGACGGGTGTCGGCAGCTGCGCATCCACTTCCTGCAAGAACGTTCTCCACCGGCCGCTCAAAACCGGATTGATCTTATGCATCGTGGGCGTGCCGGAAGTGTTCCGGCATCCAGCCAGTTAACAGATTCCACTTTCTGGCTTCTTCGGACCGGTTCCTGCGCAGCCATCGTCGTTCGGCGCCGGACAATGACTCGCGACAAAGCGTATCCTCTCTGGCCAGCCGACTCCTGTGTAGCCCCTCTTCTAAACGCGCCAAAGCCTGGGCTTTGGCTTCACGCTTGGGATCACTTTCCGTGAGGCGCCGGGCCATGGTGGCAAGGAAGCCGAGGCGGTTTTGAACGTCTGCCAGCTTCGCGTGGTCCTCAAGCCATTGTGTATCCGCTTCGGCATGCCTGACCATGAGCCACGGCAGCGCTTCAACGATCCTCGCCTCCAAATTCGGCTGAGCCAGCGCTTCGAGCAACACCTGGTGGGGGTTCTTCCTGGGTGAACGCTTCCGTAAGTAGGCGAATCCAGGATAGCCGAGCGCTCCAAGTTCATCGACTAGCTCCTCTGCTCCCGGCCGAGATTCCGCCGGCAGGTCGGTCGCAGGTGGCAGGACGCTGGAAGACAATCTGTATACGCGCATCATCTTCGTTGCCACGCGACGGGTCAGTTGTCTCGCTCCACCTTCGAGCATGGAGAGATACGATTGGGAGACCCCCAGCCTGCGTGCGGAGGTCTGCTGAGACCAGCCGAGCTTCAGCCGTGCCGCTCGTAGAGTCCCTACTTCCATAAACGAATGATATCACAAAGGCTGTGATAAGCCACTATTAGAGTTGGCCATTTCTCGTGTTTTGGGGAGAAAAGGGGCCCCGGGGCATGCCCGAGGCCCCGAAGGGCTCGCTAGGCGGGTTCGTCGGTGGGCTCAATGTCGGGCGCCGGCTCTTCTTGGCGCTCGGCACGGTCGAGCTTTAGGATCGACTCCAGCGAGATTTCGCAGACGCGGTGCTTAACCACGAACTTCTGCTTGTTGCCATACTCCTTCTGGTATTCGCGGGTGCGAACCTCGCCGACGAGCTGCAGGTGTGCGCCCTTCTTGAGCGTGGCAGCGAAAGCCGCCAGCTTGCCCCAGGCATAAGTTACGTGGAATATCCCTGACATGATGCGGTAAAATCCTACCGCATGATGTGGAGGCTGTTCTCTTTGCAACCGGTGCCTTTGGTCTTTTGGGGAGGAGTGCAGGATGGCTGAGGTGCGTTGGGAGCGGTTTCCGCTGGTGGCGGGCCAAAGCCTGAGCCGACGCTGGCTTCAGATACAGGCTGATCTTGGTCTGGCGCAGAACACGATCGAGGCTTACGGGCGAGGTTTGGAGGGATATTTGGCTTTTCTTCAGGGCGTGCAGGTGGATTGTGAGACGGTGCGACGAGAGCACATCGCAGCCTACGTCCGGGAGTTACTTTCACGGCCGAGCCCAAAGGGGAGCAAGGTCGTTTTGCTCGATTCGGGAGCGGGTCTGTCAAACGCAACGCTGCAGCAGCGAATTACGGTAGTACGGCTCTTCTACGATTTTCTCGTGGAAGAGGAACGATGCGCAATGAACCCTAGTCTAGTCTCCTGTCACAGAAATAAGTGAACTAACTGCGGCCCGGCAGCGTCTAAGTGACAGGAGACTTCGATGCGAACCGGACGCCCCAAACGACCCTTGGTTTTGACAACGGATGAAGCGGAGCGACTTCAATCGTTGGCTCATCGAGCCCGCAGCCAACCCGTGCTGGCGCGGCGCGCTCGAGTGATCTTGGCCTCGGCCCATGGCCTGGCCAACGCCGTGGTGGCGAAGCAAGCGCGCTGCTCGCTTGGCATGGTGAACAAGTGGCGTTCCCGTTTTCTGAAGAAGCGACTGGATGGACTCTATGACGAGCCTCGACCCGGAGCGCCCCGCAAGGTCACCGATGCTCAGGTGGAGAAGCTTGTGATTCAGACTTTGGAAAGCACACCGCGCGGGCAGACGCACTGGAGCACCCGCAGTCTGGCGGAAGCCAGCGGGCTCAGTCGCATGACCATCAGCCGGATTTGGCGCGCCTTCGGTTTGCAGCCTCATCGCAGCGAAACCTTCAAGCTCTCGCCGGACCCTCTGCTCATCGAGAAAGTGCGCGACGTCGTGGGTCTCTACCTGAACCCGCCCGATCACGCGGTCGTCTTCTGCGTGGACGAGAAGAGCCAGATTCAGGCACTGGACCGTACCCAACCCCTCCTGCCCATGCGACCCGGCCAGGCGGAGCGGCGCACCCACGACTACAAGCGTCACGGGACCACCTCGCTGTTTGCGGCGCTGGAATTGAAGACCAGCCGCGTGATCGGTCAACTGCACCACCGCCATCGTTCCTCGGAGTTTCGCCAGTTCTTGGATCTGATCGAGGCCAACGTGCCCGCCGGACTGGACGCCCACATCATCCTGGATAACTACGGCACGCCTAAGACCGCGCTCATCCGGAACTGGTTCGCCAAGCGCCCCCGATTTCATCTCCACTTCACGCCCACCTACGCCTACGCCTCTTGGATCAACCTGGTGGAGCGCTGGTTTGCCGAGATCACCAACAAGCGCATTCGACGAGGCGCCTTCCGAAGCGTGAAAGAATTAGAAGCGGCCATCCGCGAGTACATCGACGTGCACAACGAAAATCCCAAGCCCTTCGTTTGGACCCGAACCGCTGATCAGATCCTGGAGAGCATCGCCCGTTTCGCGCAACGCACCTGTCCCACACCCGAGGGACTTACATCACGAATCACTGGGACAGGAGACTAGTCGCCAGTCGACAACAAAGGGTGAAAGGGTGGGGCAAAATGACGGATGAACCGAAGAGCAGAACTGATTTCAGGATGCCAACCGCTTCGAAGTGGAGCGCACCGCGCGCCGTGGCTGATGGCGGGGGAGGCATGATCATAGCGACAGCGGAGGTTGCTGCGCCGCCCGAGCGCGTCTTCCGAGCGCTCACGACGAACGAAGTCGAGCGCTGGTGGGGGCACGCCGGCTTCTACCGCCAAACGGGATGGAAGGCGGACCTCCGCGTCTGCGGGCAATGGAGCGTTACCGTACGCTTTGCAGACGGTAGCACCAACGCCGGTAGTGGCGAGTTCGTCGAGATCGATGCGCCGCGCAAGATCGTCATGACACGCAAGTTCGAGAAGCATCCATTGCTGGGCACGCGCGAGACGACAATCACCTACCGTCTCGACCCCATCGCGACGGGCACGCGCGTGACCGTGCGCGATGAAGGCTTCATCGGCCGAAGCGAGGCCGCCTATGGGAACGCGGAACACTGGGAGCGCGTCCTCGGTTGGCTTGACGCCTATCTGAGGCCCGAAATCGCGTCGGCCGCCGGCTAACGAGAGGGGGAGAGGCGCGAGAGACGCCAGAACACCAGTTCAGCGTGCATGTCCACTCCCCTGCCTCGGTGCCGCCTTGGTCCCGCC
>DATDGP010000119.1:0-18993 GCA_036522035.1 Terriglobales bacterium | reverse complement strand
AGGCAACAACACCTGAAGAAATCGCTGCTGTCTTAAAAGAGTTTCAGGGTTACTACGTCGTGCGCCTCGTAAAGTGCGATGGAGTGCCCGATTACAGCAACGCAGGGGCCTACGAGGGAGCTGATGAAACGAGTCTTCGTGGCGCGTTTCTAAATGACTGCGAAGGCGTGCTTAGCAATAAACTACTGGGGGACGCATGGAACCACAAATTTCCCGAGCAAGCAGTGGCGTATGGTAAATCGCTCCTCGCCGCTGCAGATGCTGCGCAACGCGGAGATAAGCCGCCCAGGCGGAAGTCTTCGCTTTTGTCGCGCATAGGTCTACGCAAACAGCGTGCCCCTGTTCCCCTCGCCGAGCAGCTTGAGATTGTTCGAGCAGCGGGGCGCTGGTACGCCTTCTGGGGCGAGAGGGGACACGCCATTCGTGCGTGGTTTTGACGGCGTCCGGAGCAGCACGGCGATAGATAGCGATAAATCGCGATTGCGCTCATTGAGGTAGGCTTGGCCAAGTGCCTATCCCGGTTTTTCGCAGGTTCCACTCTTCAGCGGTAAGCTCCCACTGTTCTGCAGGAAAACGTCCGCCTACATAATTGCGCTCCATCGTCGCAATAGCACGCATGCCCTGCTTTTCAGAGATGCGACGAGACGCTACATTCGGGACTGCCTTAGGCACGCGCAACACAGGGAAGTCTAGGACGTTGAACCAAAAGTCAGTGACCGTCTCGCAGGCTTCGCTCATTAGTCCCTGTCCCTGCCAAGGAATGCCGAGCCAGAAACCACGATTCTCGTCAGCTGAGCGCATTAACGAGATGCTGCCAATCAGTTGGTCTGGATTCGTTTTCAGGCGAAGTGTCCAGTGCCAAGCTTCTCCACGCGCCATCGCTGGGAGCGCGACGTTGCGATAATACTTCAGCGCTCCATCGGGTGGATACGGCCAAGGTACTGAGTTCGCAAGAAAGCGAACGATCTCCCACTGCGGAAACAGTATTTGGGTTTGCTGCGCGTCGCCCAGTTCAAGCGGTCGTAACCAGAGGCGAGATGTTTCAAGGGCTGTCAATCGTCAGACCTGGGCTTCGGACGTTTTGTCGAAACGGAGCTACTTGATGTTATATCGCGATTTCACTCATCGATCTGGCGGCAGGGATTTTGAGCGCTAACGCCGATTCCACCGGCCCCAGCGTCCCCTTCATTTCTTCAACCACTGATCCACCCACGCCCCCACCGTCTGGTACCACAATTGGCTGTTCTGTGGCTTTAAGACCCAATGGCCCTCGTCCGGGAAATAGAGCATTTTCGAGGGTACGTTCAGTCGCTGCAGGGTGGTGAAAAGTTGGAATCCCTCGGAGACGTCGAGCCGGTAGTCGAGTTGCCCGTGGACGACAAGGGTTGGCGTCTTGAAATCGCTGGCATAAAGATGCGGCGACCACTTGCGGTACATGTCGCGATCGGTCCACGGCGTCCCTTTAAACTCCCACTCGGGGAACCAGAGCTCTTCGGTTGCTCCGTATGCCGATTCGGTGTTGAAAATGCCGTCATGCGAGACCAGACACTTGAAGCGGTTGGTATGGCCGAGGATCCAATTGATCATGTATCCGCCGTAACTGGCGCCGAGTGCGCACTCGCGGTCCTTGTCGATGAAGGGGAAAGTTTTCTCGGCGTAGTCGAGGCCGTTCATGAGATCCACGTAGGGCTTGCCGCCCCAATCGCCGTTGATCTCGTCGATGAACTTCTGGCCGTAGCCGGTGGAGCCGCGAGGATTGATCATGATGACCACGTAGCCGTCGGCGGCCATTAGTTCCGCGTTCCAGCGATAGGTCCATTCGTCGCCCCACTGGCCTTCTGGTCCGCCGTGGATCAGGAATTTCACCGGATATTTTTTCTGGGGATCGAAGTTCGGCGGCTTGATCAGGAAGCCCTGGACCCTGGTTCCGGCTGCGCCGTCAAACCAGAACACTTCGAGCGGCTGCATGTCGATCTTGGACAACACGGCGTCGTTCAGGTGCGTGAGCTGAACGGCCTCTTTGGAGTCGAGGATGAGCTTGTAGACTTCGTTGGGCGCGCGAATCGACATGCGCGTGAAGACCAGGGACTGGCCATCGGGGGTCACGGAGAGATCGTCATTGGAGCCCAACGTGATGGTAGAGATGGGATGGCCGTGACTTGCAAGCAGTGGCATGCTGCCCTGATAACTCAGCATGGTTTTGGGATCGATGCGAATCGAATAGATGGGAACGGCGCCGGCGCGCTCCGATGTCATATAGATGGTGCCGGAATCGGGCGCCCACGCGATGGATTCGACCCACTGGTCCCAGTGATCCGTGATCACCGCTGCTCTTTTCGAGGCGCGGTCATACAAGACCAGCCGGAAGCGGTCGCTCTCATATCCAGCGCGCTCCTGCGTGCGCCACGCCAACCATTTGCCGTCGGGCGAATAGACGGGAGTGGAGTCGCTGCCCGGGCTGGTCGAGAGCTTGCGCGGCTCGGCGAGCAGAGGATCAGCGTTCATGGAAACCACGAAGATGTCATTGTTGGTGCTGGTGGCTTCTACTAGGTCTTGATTGCTGGTAAAGGCGACTTCATTTCCGTCCGGCGAGATGGCGTAGTTGTCCTGGCCGCCGAGGCTGAAGGGTGGCACGTCATGATCGCCGCGCGTGATGTCGGTGGCCACACCGCCGTCGGAGGCAACCACAAAAAGGTGCGAGCGCTTGAAATTCGTGTAATGGTTCCAATGGCGATAGAAGAGTTTAGTGAAGGTCATGGCCTTCACCTTGGAGTTGGCGCGTTCTTCGTCTTTGGCCTTGTTGCAGGCGTCGCTGCCGCATTCGCTATAGACTGCGGAGACGAAGAGAATTTTTCCCCCGTCCGGGAACCACATGGCGCCGTCGGCTTCCGTCGAAATGTTGGTAATCTTCTTGGGCTCACCCGCCGTCGTACCCGCAGCCGAATCAAAGCTTTGCGTCCATACCTGGGAGCTGCCCCCGCGAGAGGTGACGAAAAGAAACTTGCTTCCGTTCGGTGCCCAGCGGCCGCCCGTCTCGCCTTCGGGATCGAAGGTCAGCTGGCGCGATTCGCCCCCGGCCAGCGGCACCACCCAAAGGTGCGATGTCCGCTTGTTGGCTTGCAAGTTCACCTCGACCGCGGCGAACAAAACCCACTTGTTGTCGGGCGAAACCACGGGCCCGCCAATACGCTTGAGGGCCATCATGTCCTCGAAGGTAAATGGCCGCCGGGCAGAGGCCTGCGGGGCGGGCTGAGCGAGAATCTGGCCAAGAACTGCGGTGATGAATACAATAGTCGCGAGCCTGAAGCGGCGCATCCTGCCTCCTGGAACGGAAGTCAGTGTAACGATTTTCTCAGCCGCAAGCCAGCGCAGTGGAGGCCACCACCGGCTCATGAATTCATTGGTAAAGAGGTTCGTATGAGTGCCATAAAGACGGCTTTAATCTTCGGTGTATTGCTGGTGTCGGCAGCTGGCTTCGCCCAGTCGACTAACTGCGATGAAGGGGCTGGGCTCCTCAATCCCGCGCCGCCAAAGAACGGGAACACGCAGCAGATTATCGACAACTTCGCCGCCCGGGAAGCCGTCTTCAAGCAGGCACGTAATAACTACACCTTTACCCAGGACATTATGGTCCAGGAATTGGACGGCAACACTGTGACCGGCGATTTTCGTCTGGTGGAGGACATCATTTACGACGATAAAGGCGCCCGCCTGGAGAATGTCACCTTTGCCCCCCAGCCCACCCTACGGCAACTGAGCTTGTCGAAGGAAGATTACGAAGACTTCCGTAACAAAATGCCCTTTGTGATGACCACGGAAGACGTTCCCAAATACAACCTCCTGTACGTGGGCGAGCAACATGTGGATGAGATCGACACCTTTGTTTTCGACGTTGCGCCGAAGACGATTGAGAAGGGTCAGCGCTATTTTCAAGGGCGCCTCTGGGTAGACAGCCGAGATTTTCAGATCGTGAAGACCTGCGGCAAGACGGTTCCAGAGGTACGCGCCGACAGCCATAAGAAAAGGAACGTACAAGAAAACCTGATGCCGAAATTCGTCACCTATCGTGAGCAAATTGACGGAGAATACTGGTTCCCCACCTACACGCGGGCCGAAGATGTACTGCACTTCCGCACCGGCGACGTCCACATGCGAGAAATCATTAAATACACTAATTACAAGCGTTTCGGCTCGACCACCAAGATTGTCTTCAAGGGCGAGGTGAAGGACAATAACAACGCTCCTCCCGCCAAGAAGCCGTGACCCTCCTGGTTGGGCAAATCAGACAATGACTGCGGCCGGACTTCTTACATGCTCCTTACAGGGGCCGCAACCCCGTTTCTATCGTCGACAACAACTCTCCCTTCCTTCTTTGCATCTGATTCAAGGGAAACTCCCAGGTATATACCCATGAACAGTTGCAGGTTCCTGAAATTGAGTATGCGGGTGCTCTTTTGTGCCATCTTGCTGCCCGCTCTTTTGCGCGCCGACACGGAATGCGATGAAGGCGCCGGCCCCCTCAACCCGGCCCAGCCCAAAGGAATCACGTCGCAGGAGATCCTGCAGAAGCTGGCGGCCAAGGAAGAGGTCTTTCGTGAGGCCAGGAACAATTACACCTACACCCAGGACATTACGGTGCAGACGCTCGAGGGCAACACCGTGGACGGTGAGTTCCACCAAGTCTGGGACATTACCTACGACGACAAGGGGAACCGCATCGAGAACGTCACCTTCGCGCCGATGGATTCGCTGAAGCGGGTCAGCATGACCAAGGAGGATTTCGATGACATTCGCAACCGGCTTCCCTTTGTCCTGACCACCGAGGATTTGCCGCTCTATGACGTGCTCTACGCCGGCCAGCAGCACGTGGATGAGATCGACACCTACGTGTTCGACATGGCGCCCAAGAAGATGGAAAAAGGACGGCGCTACTTCCAGGGCCGGATCTGGGTGGACAACAAGGACTTCCAGATCGTAAAGACCTGCGGCCGCAACGTGCCCGACGTGCACGCGAAGAAGAGGAACGAACAGGAGAATCTGACCCCGAAATTTGTGACTTACCGGGAACAGATCGACGGACAGTACTGGTTTCCAACCTATACCCGCGCCGACGATGAACTACGCTTTCAAACCGGAGAAGTCCACATCCGCGAGATCATCAAGTACTCCAATTACAAACGCTTCGGATCCAAGACCCGTATCTTCTATAAGGGTGAGGTCCCGGAGCCGACCAAGCAGCCAACGCCAAAATGAGGGTCCTAGTGGTGCAACAACCACATGGCCCAGCCAGCGAGGAACAGGCCCGCTAAGATAAACCACGCCAGGCACTGAAGGCCATAACGGACCATCTCGCGGGGGGCGCTGCGCTGGGTGATGCCGAACACCACCGAGGCGAAGAAAGCCCAGACCACGGCAGCGGTAAAGTGGGACATTTCGAGAGCGAGGGGCATCATGGCTTCTTCCCTATGGCGATGTGGTAAGCGTCCACCATGCTCATGACGTTGAGCAGACCGGCCACGACAATGTACCTGGTTCCGTAGTCGGCGGTCGCTTGGGTGATTACGGTGCGGCCCCAATCGCCCATACGGCTGGCAATATAAAGCCCACCCGCTCCCAAGTCGCCTATAAAGCCCAGGATATCCAACAGGTCGCCGGTATTGGGTTTGTAGACCTTCCCGTCCATGGCCAAGCCCAGGGCAAACATGGTCACCACGGAGATCAGCAGCAGGGTTCCACGGATCCAGCGCTTCTGGATCAGATGACCAGCGCCGGGAATCAGCCAGCCGATCAGCGGCGCCAGGACGGCCATCGCGGTCAGGGGCGCAGCCTCTCTATCGGTCCGCGCCGGGATTGAGCTCGTATCACTCTTTGCCATTAAATCAGAACCAGTTCGCGTTGAATTCTACCAGTTACTTCGGCTGCGCCGTTCTGGATCAGGACGTTGACCTCGCTGCGCACGCCAAAATCGCCCGGCAGGTAGATTCCGGGCTCGATGGAAAAACAAGTGTTGGAGATGATCTCGCGATCGTCCTTGGTCTCAAGGTTGTCCATGTTGGCGCCGTTGCCGTGCACGTTCACGCCGATGGAATGTCCGGTGCGGTGGACAAAATATTGGCCGTAGCCCGCGTTACTGATGTGTTCGCGCGTCGCCTGGTCCACTTCCCAGCCGGCAATGCGGCGCTTCCCGGCAAATGCGTCCTGCACCTTCTTGACGCCCGCATCGCGCGCCCCAGTGACGATGTTGAAGATACCCTGCTGCCTATCAGTCGGCGATCCGATCACTCCGGTCCAGGTAATGTCGTAGTACACGGCGTTCGGAGTGTCCTTTTTGCCGAAAACGTCGAGCAGGACGAAGTCGCCTTCGCGGATCGCCGCAGAGCCTTGCGGCTTGGGATCGTAATGCGGATTGCCGCTGTTGGCGTTCACGCCCACGATAGGATAGTCGTCCGTGATCAGGTTCTCGCGGCGGAAAGCTTCAGCGATCCACTGCTGGATCTGGTACTCGGTAGCGCCGCTCGAGCGCACGCGCCGCCCGATTTCCTTGAAGGCTTCCGGGATGATGGCGTCGATGGCATCGCGAGCGGCGAAGTGACTGGCGATCTGTTCTTCCGTCCAGGCCGCCTCGAACCGAGCGACCAGATCACCGGAGCTGACAACGTCTTTGCCGAAGCTGCGTACCAGTTCTACCGTGCCAGCATCGACCAGGCCGATCAGCGGGATCAGATTGTTGGGCGAGTACTGCATGGCGACCGTGCGGTAACGGACCAACATGGCCTGCAGGTTGTCCCAGAGTTCTTTCCAGGACGAGTACTCGCGCTTGCCGCCGGGGAGGGAATCGAGGTGCCCAGCCTCGATGCGATGCACCAGCTTAACCGGTTCTCCTTCGCGCGGGATGAGGTAAAACCAGCGCCGGGTGACCATCAGATGGTCGCTCAGCCCCAGGACCTTGTAGGCGATAGGGTCGCGGTGGTGATGGTCGTAGAACAGCCAGGCGTCCAAGCTGCGCTCAACGAGAGCTGACTGAATTTCCTTCAAGTCCATAGCGTGAATCATCTATTTAACCACAGAGGGCACCGATGGGGTGAGGGAAGGGGGGTTTCCCCGACTGGGCAATTGGTCTACCGCCTGGCTGCGGCCTCCGCGTTCTCCTCGGCGAAGAACGGTGCCCACTGCTCCCGACGCGGTTTCGGCGTCGCCAGGCTCACGATCAGCAGCGCGAGCAAGGAAACCGCCAGCGCCGGGAAGATGGCGTCGCGTTCCAGCCAAGTTGCCGGAATGAAGGTCGCGTGATGGCTCTCTATCGCCAGTTGTTGCAGGTTCCAGATCACGGTGACGGCGGTCCCCAAGGCAATGGACCAGACAGCCGCGGCGGCAGTGACGCGCTTTGAGAAGAATGCGCCCATGACCACTGGAGTGATAGCCGCCGCATAGACGGTATAAGCGTAGAGCGCCATCTGCAGGATCGACGAAAATAACGTGAGCTGCAGGAGTGCGAAGATCCCCAGGCCGATCACAATGAGTCGGGAAACTACCAGGATCTGCCGGTCGGTAGCCTTGCGGTTGATAAATCGGGCATAGACGTCGTTCACCAGGTTGGTAGCCGGCGAAAACAGGTAGTTGTTGGCCGTCGAGATGACTTTGGCGAAGACCGCACCCATCAGCAGGGCGCCCAGCAGCGCGGGCAAACCGTTGCGGGCTGAGTAGGGAATGATCTCGCTCGGCTCGAGGTTGGGAACGCTCATGTAAAGAGCGGTGCCAATCACCGCGATGGCTACGATCACCGTTTCCAGGATGAACGTGCCCGTGATCCAGCCCAGGACCGAAAGCTTGGCGTCGCGCTCGGTGCGCGCCGAGAAGAACTTCTGATACATGGTCTGGTTTCCGAGGAGAAGAAGCATGGTTGGGACCAACAGCTCCATAGCCCGCACAAAGCCGGTCCATGTGCCCTGGTCGACGCCCTTGACCACCGCGAACCGACCAAACCACTGGAAGTACTCTTGAGGAAGAGTGGCATGCAACCCGCTCCATCCGCCGGCTTTCGCGAGCAGGAGCGGCACGGCGGCGATGCAGGTGATGGTGGCAAGCAAACCGATCACTACGTCGAGATAGGCGACCGCACTCATTCCGGCAAAGGCGGTGAAGATGATGACGAACACCGCCACGATGATCATTCCCAGCGCCGCTTCATGCCCGGCGGGAATGTGGAACGTGGTGCGTGCAACTTCGTCCAGGCCGGGGAAGATCAGGCGCAGTACGTGGCTGCCGCCGCGAAACTGATAGGACGCGATGGCAGTGAAAGCGAAGACGATGGCGATGGTGCCCAGCACGCGGGCCGCGGTGTTGTACCGCGTCTCGAGCAGGTCGGGGATGGTGAACTGCGCGAACTTGCGCGCACGCGGTGCCACAAAGATGATCACCAGCAGCCCCAGCCATCCTCCCGCGGATTGCCACAGCGCAGAGAAACCATTGTGGAAAGCGTTCTCCGCGCCGCCAAACAGGCTACCCGAGCCGATCCAGGACGACAGCAGCGTGAACACCAGCACGTACCAGGGCAAAGTGCGCCCTGCGACCAGGTAGTCGGCCTTGGTCTTGACCTTATGAATCTGGCTGAGACTTACCGACAGCAGCACAGCCACGATTACCGCCAGCACGATTGCGTAAAGGTTCAAAAAGTCACCCCGATGAGCCGCGAAAGATCGCGAATAAACGGAATCAGACCTGGTTCGCGTGAACTCACACAGTTCGCGGCGAAAGAAATACCGAGAGCTCAGAGAAATGCCGCTCTAGCCGTTCTTCGACCGCCGGCTTGCTCAGGCCCGTGATTCGCAAAACTTTCCTCTGGCTGGTAGCGCCGCTGGCTATGGTAACGGAGGAGCGGGGAATTTCAAAAAGATCAGCGAAAAACCTTATCACCGCTTCATTGGCGCGGCCCTCGATCGGGGGCGCGGTCAAAGATAGTTTGAGCGCGTCGCCGACTACGCCGGTGATCGTGTTCTTGCGGGCGCGCGGCTGGACCTTCACCGCGAAGGTCAGCCCAGCGGACGTTTCTCTTACTTTAACCATTGCCGGACCGAAAACAACAGCTCGATCACGATCAGCGGGACAAACATGGCGGCCTGCGGGTTAGCCTTAAGATCATGGCGCAGAACCCACCACAGTACAACAGAGAGGACCACGAGAAGCAGATTGGCGATGACGCTGGTTCCGGCTATCAACCTGTCCGCACGCTGGCTGCGGACCAGGTTCAAGAAGGCGCAAAAGATTACCGCCAGCCCGCCGGAGAAAAACCACGCCGAGTCCAGGTTGAGGGTTCGCGACAGCAGAACCACGCCGACTGCGGTGTGCAGCAAGCCAAACAGGAGCAAGATCCAGCCGAAAACGCGGTCAACAATTTTCACGGGCGAGGCCTTTCCCCGAAGATGGCAGAACCCACGCGGACCGAAGTCGAGCCCTCTTCGATAGCGACTTCGAAATCGTGCGACATGCCGAGCGAGAGCACGTCCATACTAATGCGCGGCAGTCTGCGAGCGGCAATTGAGTCGCGCAGATCCCGAAGCAGGCGAAAGTAGGGGCGCGCGGCGTCCGGGTTGTCGGTTACCGGCGGAACTGCCATCAGTCCGAGAATCTCTAAGTGCTCGAGCCTGGCTGCGCCGAGAAGTAAGCCTTCAAGTTCCGGCGAATCGAGCGGCACGCCGCTTTTCGAGCTCTCGCCCCCGACATTGATTTCAACAAGCACCGGGAGGATTTTGTTTAGCTGAGCGGCAGCTTGGTCCAGCTTCTCCGCCAGGCGCAGGGAGTCAAGCGAATCCACGGCGTTAAAAACCTCGACGGTCTTGCGGGCTTTGTTGGTCTGCAAGTGTCCGATCAAATGCCACTGGACGTCCTCTAATCGCGACAAAGCTGTCTGTTTTTCTTGAAATTCCTGAACTCGGTTCTCACCGAACACGCGCACACCGGCGGCATAAGCCTCAATGATTCGCGCCGGCTCCACGGTCTTGCTAACCGCCATCAGCGTGATCGATTGAGGGTCGCGGCCTACACGCCTGGCTGAAGCGGCGATGCGCTCCCGGATGCGAGCGATGGTTTCGGCAATGAACATCAGAAGAGAATTATATGGGTCGAGACACTCATCTTCGCTGGCCGCAGCAGACTTACCGGGTGTTTCCGTACGCTTGGTATTCTTTCTTCAGCCGTCGTTCCACCTCCTGCCGCTGCGGCATGGCGGGCGTGGTGCCTGGCCGCGTCACCGAGATTCCCGCGACCGTGCAGGCGAATCGCGTGGCCCTGACTACGTCGAGGCCTTCGGCGAGGGCCACGGCCAGGCCTCCGTTGAAGGCGTCTCCGGCGCCCGTGGTCTCTACGACCGGACCGGCGTCCACAGCAGCTACGTGTTGTGCCACGGCAGCGTTTTTGACGAATGCGCCCTCGGCTCCCAGGGTGATGACCGCGTTGCCAACGCCGTGCGAGAGCAGCATCTCGGCGGCCCAGGCTGCGTCCTCTAGGGTCACGACCCTGCGGCCGGTGAGCGCGGCGGCTTCACTCTCATTGGGTGTGATGTAGTCGCACAACGGGTAGATTTGGTCGGGCAGAGAGGCGGCAGGCGCTGGGTTCAGAATGGTGGTGACGCCGGCAGCGCGAGCCAGTTTCAAACCGTATTCCACGGCTACCATGTTGGTCTCGAGTTGTACGAGAAAGACCGCGGAAGCGGCGATAGCGGAGCGTGCACCGTCGATCTCGTCAGGGGTGATGTGGAAGCACGCGCCCGGATAAACAACGATCGCGTTTTCTCCCCGGACCTCTTCCACTATGACCGAAGCTCCGCCGGTGGGGTGCTCGGTGGTCTCAAAAGCATAAGCAGCATCAATGCCCTCGGCAGCGTAGGTCTGCCGGGCCAGGTCGCCAAAGGGATCGCGGCCCAGCTTGGTAATGAAGGTGACCTGGGCCCCGAGGCGCGCTCCCGCTACCGCCTGGTTTGAACCCTTGCCTCCCGGTCCCAGCTTGAAGTCGGAGCCGATGATGGTCTGGCCCCAACCCGGGAGCGCCGGTGTGCGGAACGCCAGGTCCACGACAAAGCTCCCCATCACCGTGATCTTGACCGGCTTGTGTCCGGCTGGCATCGCCCGCGCGCTATCTTTGCTTGTCGCCCAGAGGCTTGCGGGCGAAGTGGTAGAGCGAGAAGGCCAGAAGACCAAACATGATGACCGAGAGGATGTTGCTGTTGGCCAGGATCGGAATCTTTTGACCCCAAGAGATTGCACCCTCAGGGATCCAGTGCTTGGCTTCCATTACCTTGATAACCATGCCCGCTAGACCTACGATGCCGCCTGCGGCGATCAATCCGCTGGAATACAGCGAACCGGGGCTCACTTCGCTCTCTTCAACCTTCTCTCCACGACGCTTGGCCGTGTACTCCACCAGCCAGCGAACCACGCCACCGCAGAATATGGCCAGGGTGGTTGCGATAGAAAGATAGAATCCGACGGCAAACGAGAGCGAACGGACTCCCAGCAGTTCGACCGCGATGACCAAGAAGACGCCCAGAAGAATCAGTCCCCAGGGAAGCCTCCGCTGCAGGATGCCGTTGATGACCGTGGCCATCAACTGCGCCTGCGGGGCGGCGGCGCGCTCGCTCCCGATGCCCTGGATCCATTGAATTTCAAACTGTGCGCTCTTGGGGTTATAGAAATAGTAGCCGTTGGGGACCGTCGGCGAATTGATGGCCGTAAAGAGGGTCATGCCCTGAACCGATTCATCCTGCTTTGTCTGTCCCGCACTGCCCTCCAGACCCTTGGTGACCGTTACCGGTACGGTCGTGCGGTCAAACGTACCCGAGTATTGGGTCACACCCACCGGCAGGTGCTCTACATCGACCGCGATGTTTGCAGGACGAAACTCCTCCAACCCACTGTTCATTAATCCTAGCGTCATGCCAATGGCCACTACCGAGACAGTCACGCCGACCATCAAAGCCATCTGCTGCTTGGCGGGAGTAGCGCCGACTAAAAAGCCCGTCTTCAAATCCTGCGACGTATTACCGGCGTTGGCCGACGCGATGCAGACCACGCCGCCGATCGTGATGGCCAATGCGGAGAAGGCAGTCCCAGTCCATCCCATGACCAGAAACATGGCGCAGGTGGCCATGAGAGTCGCAATCGCCATCCCCGAGATCGGATTGGAAGAGCTGCCGATAAGGCCGGTGATGCGCGAGGAGACGGTAACGAACAAAAATCCAAAGACCACCACGAGGATGGCGGCAAAAATGTTATTGACTCCCGAGGTCTCAGCGTTTTTGATCGGGAAGAAAGTGAGCAGGGCCCACATGATGACCAACAGCACGCCCGCGCCAGCCAGCGCCCACTTCAAGCTGATGTCTTTGTCGGTGCGGCGTTGACCGGCTGCTCCGGCTGCTCCGGCGACAAGGTCCTTGGCTCCCGCCCGCAACGCATTTACGATCGTGGGAACCGTACGGATCAAAGTGATGAGTCCGGCTGCAGCCACCGCTCCGGCGCCAATCGGCCTGATGTAGGCCTTGTAGATATCATCCGGGGACATGGCAGAGATCGGGACAGTTCCCGGGAAGATGGCGGTTGTTGCATGGCTGCCGAAAAACTTGATGGCCGGCATCACCACCAGCCAGGCAAACGCGCCTCCCGCGACCAACACTCCCGCGATTCTTGGCCCGATGATGTAGCCCACACCGAGGTACTCCGACGTCGTATTGGCCCGAATGGACGATCCCGGAAACCAACCCGGAGTGGCTTTCGGCGTGGACGGCCACAGCGCGAACATGTTTTCGTTCTGAAACAGAGTGTAAAGAGCACCCAGGCCGAGGCCGGCAAATACGCGTCCGGCAAAGGACCCGCCCTTATCCCCGGCGATCAGTACGTCCGCGCAGGCTGTGCCTTCCGGATAGAGCAGGTTGCCGTGTTCCTTGACGATCAGCTGACGCCGCAGCGGGATCATGAAGAGCACGCCCAGCCACCCGCCGATGAACGCCAGCAGGAAGATGCGCGAGTATTCCAGGGGGAAGCCCAGGAAGATCAAGGCTGGCAAAGTGAAGATGACGCCGCCGGCGACCGATTCGCCGGCCGATCCGGCGGTCTGCACAATGTTGTTTTCGAGAATGCTGGCCTTGCCTAGCGCGCGCAGCACACTGATAGAGAGCACGGCGATTGGAATCGAGGCGGAAACGGTAAGCCCGGCGCGCAACCCTACATAGACCGTGACTGCGCCAAACAGAATTCCAAATAGGCCTCCGAAGAAAATCGCGCGGAAAGTGAACTCAGGACGGATTTCTCCTGGCGGCACATACGGTTGAAACTTCGGCTCCTCAATCCTGGCTTGGACGCTTTCCGCCACGGTGTCCTCCCTTTTCTCTCTTGCTGTTGAATCGACGCAAGTTAGCACATTGTTGACGGCATTACAAATCGGGAGAGAAGCTTAGATCCCGGGTTGTGTTCCCGTTGCTTCCGCCATCATCCGCCCGTTATACTGAAGGAACTTCCCGCAGCGCTTCTCGAGGAGGGTCGTCTTCAGCAGTGCTGGTGACCTAAACCGGGTTAACGGGGTTTCTTTCCCCACGCGGATCTGGCGCGACGAACTGGGACGCGCACTGAACTCCGCAGCACCCAGGCTGTTTGCTGTCTTGTTACCTTCAGAATGCCAGATTTGCCGGTCTGAGCTGACCTGGGTCTCGAGTCTTGCTGTCCGCCAAGATTGCCTTACCCGAAGTGTCTCTTTGGGAGGCACGCTGTCTTTCGCTTGCGCCAACGACACGAATCCTGTTTGCAAGGTCGTCCCGCTACCGTTAGGGACCGGCAAGCAGCGAGCGCGCGGTTTCAATCAGGCGGAGGAGATTGCGGGGGCGTTTTGCGCCGTCGGGGATGCTCGAAGCATCCAATTTGAGAGCGGGTTGCTCGTCCAAAATCGGGAGACCGTCTCCGAGACCGGTTTGACTCGCAGTCAGCGTCAATCCAATCTTCGTGGAGCCTTTGTCGTCACGAAGCCCGAAAAATTGCGGGGAAAGAGTATTCTGCTGGTGGATGACGTTATGATCAGCGACGCCACAGCCAGAGAGTGTGCGCGGATCGTGATGAACGGCGGCGCGACGCAAGCTTTTGTCGCGACGGTTGCACGGGCTGCCTGAGACGCGGAAAGCCTTTCTGACGCGGGCAGCCGAAGGATTCTTGGGAGGAACAACGGGCCATGCCTGAACGGGGACGAAACAAGCGCCATCATCCTGGCGAGCCGTCGCATCAGGAAGCGCCAGCTCCGCGCAAGAGTTTGCTGATGCAGACTCCTGTCCTGGTGTTGAACGCCTCCTACGAGCCGATCAACATCTGCGCCGCCCGCCGCGCCATCGTTCTGGTGCTCAAGGGCTTGGCCATGCCGGAGGAAGAGAACGGGCACTATCTGCACGCTGCCCGTCTGGCCATGCGTGTTCCTTCGGTGATCCGCCTTTTGGAGTATCGTCGCATTCCGCACCAGACCCGGGCGCTTTCCCGGAAGAACATCCTGCTGCGCGACCGCAATACCTGCCAGTACTGCGGATTGATCTTGCCTTCAAGCGAGCTGACCCTGGATCACGTAGTCCCGCGTTCACGCGGCGGTTCCTCCACCTGGGAGAACCTGGTGGCTTGCTGCCATCCCTGCAACCGGCGCAAGGGCAATCACCTGATTTCCGAGACGGACATGAAGTTGGTGAAGGAGCCGCGGCCTTTCACGCTGCACACCAGCCGTCACATCATGCGCATGATCGGTCGTTCCGACATCAAGTGGAGAAAGTATTTGTTCTACTGAACTGGATCCCCTGAGAGCACGCGTGCAAGTGTGTCCCCGTGGTCCTGCTCAATTTGAGCATGGTTGTGCTCAGCCGCTTCTCGCCCGTTCCTGTTTACCTTCTTGTAACCCCTTCGTTACGTGCTATTTAAACCTCGGCCCGGAGACCGGCCTCGTGGCAGCAAAACTGCAGAACCGAATAGTGCCGGGCCAGTACGTCTTTTATCTTTTACACTGAGATTAATAAGGCACTCATCAGCGATAAGAGAATTCTTTACGGGTGGCGCAAGGGCAGCGCCGGGCGCAGGTATTTTATCGGGGGAGCAGTACTTGATGGCAGAGACGGTGCTCGAACAGATTCTCGCGGACCTCAGAAAGACGGCAGTTACCTACCATCCACAGCGGGGAGAACTCAAGAACCTGCGTGTAGTCGGGCACACGCCCAAGGGCGACCACATGATCTATGACGTCTGCCTCGATTTTGCAGACGGCAGCGAGCGCTTGGCCATCAAGATCTACCGTCCCGCCAAATTCGGCGGCAACGCCCGGCCCATCGCCCGCCAGGAGATCGCCAACCTCCAGTTTGCCTATCAGGCGATGGCCCGCAAGAAGCACGGCGGCGTCCCCCGTCCGCTAGGCGATGGGAGCGACCTAGGAGCAGTGGTGACGGAGAAGATTACCGGCCTGCCGCTCCAATCCATCATCATGAAGGCCGCGCTGCTGCCCGGATTTGCGGACAATGGCAGCATCGGGCTGGTGGCCTGCCGTGCCGGTGAGTGGCTGCGCTCCTTTCATCGAGCCACGGCCGACATGCCGGAACCGTTCGATGGCGCCGCCTTGATGTCCGGCTTGGAAGTTCTGTGCGGCAGTTGCCGAGAAGAAGGCTTGGACGACGCTTCCATCCGGGTGATCCTGGGGGGAGCGCGCACGGTCCTGGCCCGTACCCGGAGGTCGATGCCCAGCTCAGCCGTGCTGGCTGAGTTTACCCCGCTCAACATCGTGGTCACGGAGAACGGTGTTGGCTTTTCGGATTTCGCCCGCATGAAACGCCGCGCCAACTCCTTCGAGGATCTGGCAACGCTTCTGGCGTCAGTCGAGGCGCTCGAAAAATATCCGTTCTGCAACCGGTTGATCACCGGGCAGATCCAGGAGAATTTCCTGAAGGCTTACGGAGTTTCACCTTCGGAAATCTCCATCCTGCGGGTCCTCAAGATGAAGGCGCTGTTGGGGATGTTCGCCCAGGGACGCACGGTGAAGGAGAGCGCCGTCCGCAAGAAAGTTATGTGGGCCAACGTGATGAAGAAGTTCATCCGCCAGGCGGCGCGACGCTCCCTACCTCCGGTGGCGGCCTAAACCAGCACTGAGCAATTAGTCATCAACCATTGGCTCGGCTCAAGCTCCACGCAGAGGGCACTGGCTTTTTCAGGGCTCGATCGGGCTTTAGCTGAGCCAAACTCTTCTAGCGTGAGTGCTACCTGCTTTTCTTGAACTTAAACTCAAACTCCTTCATCCTCACTTTCTTCCCTGAGAACTTCACGCCTTCAGCCTCCAGGCGAAAACGCTGCTCCAGTCCGCGCTCCCCGGGCAAGGCGATCCGTCCGCCGGCGGCCACCACGCGTTGCCAGGGGAGCCCGTAAGCATTCTGTAAAGCCCGTACAACCTGCCGGGCGGCTCCGGGAAAGCCAGCCGCGCGGGCAACCGCGCCGTAAGTTGAGACTCTTCCCCGCGGGATTCGCCGGATGGACGCACGGATCTTGGCTGACAGGGGGGTCTTCGCTGGCACGGTCAATCTCCGGTCTTGTGTGCCGATCCCTGGAGCATGGTCTTCCAGGTGGCGCCGCCATCGTCGGAGGATTCGACTTTAAAGACCTCCGTCCGCGGGTCGGTGAATTCATTGGTTGTGCGGATATGCGTGACCCTGCCGTTGGATTCAAAGCTGCTGGCGTAGGTCCAGATGTTGCCCTTGATCTCTACGCGCCCGCTGGTGGGCCGTGCGCCGGGATCCGCCAGAGTCGTGTAGGCGTAGTTGTTGTCCGCCGCATTATAAGAATAGATCGTGAGTTGGCGGTGATCGCCGCCGCTTATATGGACCCGCTGCTCGCAGACAAGGTAGGATCCCTGAGCAGACCACCGGCATTCGAGAGTGGTCTCAACCTTGTTGTCCGACCCCACAAACTGGCCTTCGGTTTGCCACTTTCCCAAAAACACACCCAGCTTGGTCGCGGGATCCTCCGCCTGTGCCATCCCCAAACCCGTGAACATACCAGCCGTCAGCACGTAGAACATTGCCTTCATGCGCATCGCCGATCTCCGTTCTCAAGAGTTTCTAAACGAGATTGCCTGAGGAGGTGGGAACAAATCAAGCCGGGGAAACGAAGGGGCAGCTGGTTTCGGCTGCCCCCGTTTAGACGCTTACTTCAGGCGGCCTACTTTTTGGGCGTGACCGCAGGTTTCTTGGTTGCTCCTAGAGCCTGGTCGGGCGTGATCTCTTTCCCGTCCTTGTCGACGTAGTGGATATCAAACGCGCCTTCGATCACATTAAAGAAGGTGCAGGACGAGGCGCAGGAAAACTGATGAGTGTGCTTCCCGGGGAGATAGACGTAGTCGCCGGGGGCGACCGCGGACGATGCCGGAGTGGCATCCTTCATTTCGAGTTTGCCCTTGCCGCTGACGAACATCAGGGCCTCGCCCGCCGTGTGCCAGTGCCAGGGCACGGTGCAACCGGAGGTCATCTTAATAAGGATGACGGATGATCCCTTAGAGGGATCGCCCCGCTGCGCCGACAGGGTGAGGCAGGTAGGCAGGCCCGGCAAAGGCCCCAGTTTGCTCCCCGCCGCCGTGATAACGCCGGCCTTGTCCTGCGCCATCGCTGAGAAGGCCATAGCTGCCACCAGACCGGCCGTAACTAAAAGTCTACGGACATAATTCATTGATTTGTTGTCTCCTATACACCCTCGGTTTCGAGGGAAGATGTTGCCATCGATTCTATTGGCTACGCCTGGAACTTGTAAAACACTTCACCGTTGGCGGCTAGTTGCTAGAGGTCACGGTGGTCGAGTAGAGCTGCCTGCGCTCGCGAAACCCCAGCCGCTCGTAAATGGCGATGGCCCGCGCGTTGTCGGTACGCACCGTGAGAAAGGGTCGTTCGCTGTGCTCGCGGATGCGCCGGACAAGATCGCCAACCAGTTGGGTGGCGTAGCCATTTCCTTCGTGCCCGGGCATGGTGGCGACGGTGGTGATCTCGTGATAACCGGGCAGGTGCATGCGCAGGCCACCCATGGCGACCAGCTTGCCTTCGCTGCGGATCCCCAGGAAAGTGCCTAGTTTCTGAATACGCGGACATATCTTGCGCCCCGGTCGCGTGGCCTCGTAGAGCAACGACATGTCAGCCACATCAGCTTCTGTAAGCTCTAGAATTTGCAATTCACGCTTGGCAGGACGCGTCGTCGCTGATTGACCGTCACCAGGGTCTTCGCGCACCATCTGAACGAGCTCGACATGACGGGTCACGCTCCATCCCGCTGGAAGTAGTAAAGGTTGAGGCGAGAGCAGACCCACCGGAGCTGGCGACAACCGTGCCAGCGACGCCCATGCTGGTGGTAGAAGCAGAGCCAGAGCTCCAAACATTGACATTTCGGGCGGGAAACGCCGCGCCATGCCTTCTCCCAGTGCCAGCGGGGCTTGATGCGTGGTCAGGGCGGTCCAGGCCGGATTGTCGAGAGGATGCATCGGATTTGATTTTCAGTTCAGAATACATTTCGTGTCGGATTCTGAGCCGGAAAGATTATAAGTCGGTGAGATCCGCAGTCGGCGGGAGAGATTGTTCGCCGGGCGCGGCTACTCGTAGCGGAGGCCTTCGATGGGATCAAGCAGGGCGGCCTTGCGTGCCGGGTAGTAACCGAAGAAGATTCCCACGCCTGCGGAAAAGAATCCAGCAATACACATAATCTGAGCCGAAAGCTCGATTTCCCAACCCAGCATGTTGCGCAACAGAAACGCGCCCAAGCTCCCGGCCAAGGCTCCGAAGATACCGCCGGCCAGACTCATGACCACGGCTTCCGTGATGAACTGAAGCTGTATGTCCTGCTCGGTAGCGCCCACAGCCAGGCGGATGCCGATCTCACGCGTGCGCTCGGTAACCGAGATCAGCATGATATTCATGATGCCGATGCCGCCCACCAGCAGGGACAGCGAAGCGACCAACCCCAGGAACCA
>DATDGP010000118.1:0-8872 GCA_036522035.1 Terriglobales bacterium | reverse complement strand
GGTATTGGGCGCTTGGCGCAGCAGGGCCGGGTTGTCATCGCGCAGGATTCCTTGCAAGCCGTTGGTTCCCGAGTTTGTATAGCTGTAATTGGCGGAAATGCCCGCGCCCTTCATCACGCCGGGCATAAAACGCAAGCGCTGTGTATAGGCGACTTCAAAACCCTGGACGTGCGCGCTGCCGATGTTCTCCACTTGCGAGACCAACACAAACGGCGAGGTTGCTCCCGGAAACAGCGTTGGGCTCTCTGAAAACTGACCGTTCACAATGGGGTCGCTGAGCTGCTTGTAGAAGTACCCCACCTGGATCATACCGACCGGATTCAGGTACTGCTCGAAGAGCAGATCGTAGTTGTTCGAGTGTTCAGCCTTCAGGTTGGGGTTGTTAATGCTGATCGTGTTCGGCGCCTGCGTGGTGATCAGCGGGCTGCTGGCTTGCGCGATGTCCTGCGGGTCCGGACGCGAAAGGCCGCGGCTGAACACCGCGCGCAAGGCGCTGTCTTTGGTTAGGCCGAAGCGCACCGAAACGCTGGGCAAGACATCTAGGTAATCACTGCCGCCGGGGAGGTTTATCAGGTTCGTGGTCGGATCGAAGCTCAGGGTAGCAACGTGTGTGGCTTCAAAACGAACGCCCGCAATCAGGCGGACGCGCGGGGTGAGGTCCAGAGTATTCATCACATAGCCGGCTGTGACACGCTCGATCAGATCGAAGTCGGAGCCGTTAATTCCGGAATTTGAGGCCTGGCCGCTGGCTAACACAAAGGAACGGATCTTGGTGTAGTCAGCAGTATTCGTGAAGTGGTAGGTCTTGTCGTAGTAGTTAGGGTCCGTGAAAGTTCCCAGGAACTGCCCAACCGGAATAGGGTCGGCCACAGGATCGAACGTCGCGGAAACTTGCTGCGAATTATCGAACTTGTGGCCATTGCGGATCTTGCCGCCAAATTCTAACGTCCCATAATGTGAGCCCAGGTGATACTGCTGGCCAAAGGAGGCCGAGCCCTGAAGATTCAACTGAGCCGTCAGACCTGTTGATGGCAATTGGAAACCAGTGAGCACGTAGTTTCTGATGTCGGTCGCGTCCCCGGCGCCGGGCGTGAAGCAACCTGCCGAGAAGAGCGGGCGGAAGGGAGTCTGCTGGTTAGGCACGTTGAAGCAGTTGGTAGTAATGTTGGGATCGCCCGCCCACGTGAAGTTGGCGCCGCCGTCTGACTCGTTGAGCGTTCGCGAGCGTGCAACCGAGGCATCCCAGGTAAGCCATGAATTGTGAAAGAGATGCCTGCCGCCGAGCACCAGACTCCCGATGGCAAAGTCGGGACGACGCCAATCGTCGCTGGCTTGCGGGGGCCCGATAGCCGGATTGGTACCATCGGTTATCGTTTGCACCCACTTGTTACCGTAATCCTTGAAATCTGAATACAAACCACGCAGGTAGATGCTGGAACCTTCACCGAGTCTGTAGTCCACACTGCCCGCCAGTCCCCAGCGAGTACGGTAGTATTCGTAGTCGCGCTGGTCCATTTGGTCATAATGCGGAATCACGCTGCTGACGGTGGGCACAGGTTCAATGTCATTGATGCCGCGTCCGTTCCAGTCGTAGGTGCCGCCAATCAGCACCCCTAAGCGTTTCTGGGGACCGAAACGCTGGCCGATGGTGGTTCCGAACTGATCCACAGCGCGACCGCCAATAATGGGGGTGTAACCGCCCAGGCCGTACATGGTAAGGGTAGGTATGTCCTCTGCGGTCTTAGTCTTTATATTCACCGAACCGCCAATGCCATCCCCGTCCTGGTTGGCCTGCAGAGTCTTATTGATTTCAACCGACTCCACTAGGTCTGACGCCATCGAATCCAGCTTGATTTGGCGGACGCCGCTTTCCGGCGAAGGGACGTTGATGCCGTCGATCGTCACGTTGGTTAATCTAGGTTCCGTACCGCGAATCTGCACGTACTTGCCTTCGCCTTCATCGCGTTCCAGGGTGACACTGGGCAGCCGCCCGATCGCGTCGGCGATGTTGGCGTTGGGAAGGCTGGTGATGACCTCGGCCGGAAGCACCTGCAGAATATTGTCGGCGGTGCGCTCGCGATTGAGAGCCTCGATCTCGCCGTGCTCGCGCGGCGCACGAACGTCCACGACCTCAGTGTGTGTCTCGATTGCCAGTTTGGCGTCCACGTTGACGATGCCACCGGAGGTAACCGCCACGTCGTTGCTGGTGAACGCGGCAAAGCCGATCGCCGAGACTGTCACCGTGTAGCGTCCGGGCGCAAGTCCAGTGATGGTGAACTGGCCCTGGCCGTCGGAAACCGCGGTTTGACCGCCGGGCTGAACCGCCACCTTCGCCCCCTGCACAACGGCGCGGGTAGCGTCTGTCACATACCCGGAAATACCGCCTTTACGCTCCTGCGCGGCGGCTGCAACGAGACTCAGAGCGGTCAAAAACGCGAGCTTTAAAGCAAGCCCAAACGCAGTGCTCATCCGTGGCCGATACAACCTAGGTCTCCCGTGCATAAGGTCTCCTCCAACCCCAATGGGTGAGCGAATCTCTCGCGGACGCGAGGTGAAATCAAACTGTCGTCCGGTTTCGCGATTCTAAGAAGGAGCTGTGAACCCGATGTTAATGTGGAGTTAATATTTTTTCAGTTTCGTTTACAGACCCCGTGTTTGTTCTAATCTAGTGCTCTCGCGCGCGGTGTAAGGCGAGCGCTTTCCCATGAAACTGTTGGTGATTGAAGATGAACGTCGCATGGTTGAGCTTCTCAAACAGGGGCTCATCGAAGAGGGACACACCGTCCATCATGCCTATGACGGCGACTCGGGCCTGCGCCTGGCTCGCTCCGTTCAGTTCGACGTGATTATTCTTGACGTGATGATGCCCCAGATGAGCGGTTATGAGGTGGCCCGACGCCTGCGCGCTGAATGCAATGCCACCGCTGTGCTGATGCTGACGGCCAAAGATTCGGTTCCTGACATTGTTCACGGACTCGATCTGGGTGCTGACGATTACATGACAAAACCGTTCTCTTTCCATGAGCTCCTGGTGCGGTTGCAAGTTGTGAAACGGCGCGCGGGCAATTCCCGCCGCAGCCGGCTCCAGGTGGCCGGCCTTTCCTTGGATTGCTCCTCCCGCGATGTTTCCCGCGATGGCACTACTGTTGGGCTCACACGCACGGAATACGGCTTATTGCATAAGCTCATGTCCCATGCCGGCACAGTGGTTCCGCGGGAGGCCCTGATCGAATCAACGTGGGGCGCGGGCCACGAGATCGACAACAATACGCTCGATGCCTTCATCCGACTGGTGCGTAACAAGGTCGACGGCCGACACACACCGAAACTGATTCATACTGTCCGTGGTGTGGGTTACGTGATTCGCCTCGAAGGTGTCTCGTGAGAAAGCTCTCCATTGGCTTCCGCCTCACGCTTTGGTATCTGGCCATCTTCGCCGCCGGCCAGCTGATCTTCGCGTGCGGCCTGTGGTTTGTTCTTCGCCACAATCTGTACAACATCATGGATGAAACGCTCGCCGGGCAGGTCCAGGACGTGCAGCGTTTTCTAGAAGCGCAGAAGCCCAAGAACGAGGCCGTCGCCAAGCTGCAGGAGGAATTCACGGAAACCTACGCGCTTCAGCGTCAGGGCGACTACTTGCAGGTTTTCAACTCTCAGGGAGACATGGTTTATCGCGCGTCTTTTCTTAGAGAGCACGCCTTGGCCCGGGCTCAGTCACTCCGCTTGGGCCAACCGGCTTTTGAAGACAGGGAGTTAGACGGACAAGCCTTCCGTTTTCTCAACCAGATGGTCGAGGTTCGCGGCCGCCGGTTCCTCGTACAAGTAGGCCTGCCAACGCGTGAGATGCTCACGATTCTCTTGCTCTTCCAACGCTGTCTGTTCATGCTGGCTCCGCCGATGCTGGCCCTGGCCGCGGGTGTTGGACACTGGCTCAGCAGCCGGGCATTGGCGCCGGTCGACGCGCTTACGCGCACAGCAAGGACCATCAGCGCCCACAATCTCAGCAGCCGTCTGGAGAAACTGACCACGGGCGATGAACTGCAGCGCCTCTCCGATACGCTCAACGACATGCTGGCACGCATTGAAGGCACGTTTGTCCGCATCACGGAATTTACCGCGGACGCATCCCATGAGCTGCGAACGCCGGTTGCGTTGATTCGCACGGAAGCTGAAATCGCGCTGCGACGGTCCAGAAGCCCCGAAGATTACCGCCATACCTTGCGTCACATTCTGTTGAAGGCAGAAAACACGTCAACTCTCGTCGAAAGGCTTTTATCACTGGCTCGGGCCGATTCCGGTCGCGAGGCTCTGCACATGAGCCCTCTTAATTTATGTGCTCTGGCGTCCGAAATTGCCGATGAATGGCGCCCCCAGGCGGTTGCGCGCGGTCTGGAATTCGACCTCAACACGCCTTGCCGGGACCTCGTGATTTCGGCGGATTCTGCGGCCCTGCAGCGATTGCTGACGGCTTTGCTCGATAACGCCCTACGCTACACATCTCCCCCCGGAATCGTCACTCTTTCCCTCTCTGAAAGCCAAGGCAAGGCGATGATCACGGTTCGCGACACGGGCATCGGAATCTCCCAGGAAGACCAAGCCAGGATCTTTGAGCGTTTCTTCCGCGCCGACAACGCCCGTGGCCAGGGCGTGGAAGGAGCAGGGCTTGGGCTCGCCATTGCGGATTGGATCGTACAGCAGCACCATGGCGCCATCACCGTTGACAGCCGTCTCGGTGAGGGAGCTGTCTTCGTCGTCGTGTTCCCGTTGCTCGAGCCGCTTCCGTCAGCCGTCGAGCCTATCGAGAATGTGGCGCCGACTCAGCTAACAGTATCCTGAGAGCTTACCGATATCCCACCCGAGTTCAAGACAACCCGCTTTCCGGTTGCGGTATTATCGGCTCATTGGTTGATGATGGCGAAGCAAGCAGTCGAGGGCAACGGCGACGCCGCCCGCTTGATGCGGTACGTCGGCCAGCTTTAGTCCCATCTCAACGCCGCTCAGAGTGCCGGCGAGCATAAGGTCGTTGAAGTGTCCGAGATGCCCGATGCGGAAGACCGTTCCCGCGAGTTTGGAAAGTCCCGCGCCCAGCGACATGTCGAAATTATCGAGAATGATGGTGCGCAGACGGTCGGCGTCGTGCCCCTGGGGCAACAGCACGGCGGTGAGTGAGCTAGAATACTCTTTCGGTTCTCGGCAGAGCACTTCCAGCCCCCAAGCGCGCACCGCGACCCGCGTGGTTTCCGCGTGGCGATCGTGGCGGCGGAAGACGTTCGGCAAGCCTTCTTCCTCTAACATCATGATGGCTTCGCGCAAACCCCATAGGAGGTTGGTGCCCGGCGTGTAAGGAAAGAAGCCGGAGCGGTTGGACGTGACCATCTCCTGCCAGTCCCAGTAGTAGCGCGGGAGACGCGCGGTTTTGTTGGCGGCCAGCGCTTTGTCCGAAAGCGCGTTGAAGCTCAGGCCTGGGGGGAGCATCAGCCCTTTTTGCGACCCGGCTACAGTCACGTCCACGCCCCACTCGTCGTGACGATAGTCGATTGCGGCGAGCGACGAAATGGTGTCCACCATGAACAGAGCGGGATGGCGCGCGCGGTCGATCGCGGCACGAAGCTCCGCGATACGGCTGGTCACACCGGTAGAAGTTTCATTGTGGACGACCATCACCGCCTTGATAGCGTGGTTCTTGTCGTCGCGGAGGTGGCCTTCGATCGCTTCCGGTTCTACTCCGTGCCGCCAGTCGCCGGGCAGGTAATCTGGCTGCAAGCCCATTCGCTGAGCGACGTCACGCCACAGGTTCGAGAAATGTCCAGTCTCGAACATGAGCACGCGATCCCCAGCGGAGAGAGTGTTTACGATCGACGCCTCCCACGCGCCTGACCCGGACGCCGGATAGATCACCACCGGGCCTTTGGTTTGGAAGATAGGACGCAATCTCTCCAGCACCTCCGCGCCCAGTTGAGCAAACTCCGGCCCGCGATGGTCGATCACAGGGCGATCCATGGCCCGCAATACGCGCTCGGGCACGTTGGTAGGTCCGGGAATCTGAAGAAAATGGCGTCCGGTATGAATGGTCATCGTTTCTTGCGCCTCGGCCATGGCCGGTCGCGCGCGGCTTGCCGGTCCCAGCCTCTCCTCGCGTGAAATCATAATTGAATACAACCCATCTCATAAATGCCTCGAGTCCCCGAAGCCTAATTCTGACCGTCTGGCTTTTGTGGTTCAACTTCCGGATTGCTCGTGACTCGAAGCTCAAATGAGTGCATTGGCGGTTTTGAGTCAACCGAGGCAGCGTTCTTTTGTCCACATTTCGGAGTCACGACCTGGGCACTTGGCATCCGTCCGCCGTTTGCCAAATTGATTCGCGGTCGCTGGTTTGCTAAGGTCATCGTCATGTCCGAGCCTTCCACCGAGCAGATACGCGAATTGCTTGACTCCCTTGGTCGCGTGGAAGGCCCGATTCAAAGCCGTGAGGCTCGGTCCTAGAAAAAGGAGACGTTATGCCGCAATATTTGGTTGCTATTCACCACCCCGACAACTACGACCCGTCCACAGAGGGCGAAGCGATGATGCGCGATATCGACACGCTCAACGAAGAGATGGAGGCGGCTGGTGTCAGGGTCTTCGCCGGAGGCCTGCAGCCCTCGGCAAAGGCGAAGTCGCTGCGAGCCCGGCCGAATGGTGATGTGCTGATCACGGATGGGCCGTATTTGGAAACGAAGGAGCACGTGGGAGGTTTTTGGCTGCTGGAGGCCGCCGATCTGGACGAAGCTCTCGAGTGGGGACGCAAGGCCGTGGTCGCCTGCCGGGCACCGGTTGAGGTACGCCAGTTCCTCCAAATGCCAGAGTAGTCCACAGAAGCCTTGAGGCGCGAGACCTCAATCACGCCATTCAGCTTGTCTCACAGCTCCCAGGCTTTAAGTATGGACTTGGACCGATGGAGATACGGCCGGCTGCGGATTTGAACGAAATGATGAAGGGAGAGCGAGCAGCGGCGACGAAAGAACATGGCACGCGAGATAGCCTGCATTTCAGCGCCCGGTGTCAAAAGAGATTGTTCACGCGATGAACTGGCGATACAATTCGCCGCTAAGCAGCTTAGGATCGTCAGCTGATTGTCTCTCTAACCACCTAGGAGGAAGGACATGCTAAGTCTCGGCCGTTTGTGGAGTGCCGCATGCATTTCTGTTTTGTGCTTGGGGCTGGCTTTGCCGGCAGTCGCCGCCGAAACCATTTACATGAGCATTAACAGCAGTAAGCAGGGGCCTATCAAGGGAGAGGGTAAAGCCCCACACGCAGGCGAATGGATGCCCGTGATTTCGATCAGCCAGGGAGCCGGGACGTCAATGCGGGATGCCACGTCGGGGCAGGGTTCAGGAAAACGGCAGCACGAGACGATCAAGATCGTCAAAGAGATTGGATCCTCGACTCCGCAACTGCAAAAAGCGCTGGCCACGGGCGAGTTGTTCAAGGAGGTTGTATTTGAGCTCTACCGTCCTGGTAAAGCTACGGAGAAGGACAAAGTCGAACCGTACGAAACTATTCGCCTGACCGACGCGATGATTACCAGCATTCAGAGTCGCGGCGCCGGCGCAGCAAACAACCGCCCGCAGGAGGAGATCAGCTTCCAGTACGGAAAGATTGAATATACCTACTCCGAGCAAAAGCAATCGCCAGCTACGCTGCAGCCGGTGCCTGTCATGAAACCGGCGACCCCACTGCCGCGCTGACGTTGGAGTTTATCGGTGAACGGGTTCGTGCGCCGGAGGAGTGCTTCTCGAAAGCTCTGAAGCCTGTCCCTCGCCTTGTTTTCTAATGCCTGCGCTTCTTCGTCAAAGGTCGAAGCCAGCCACCGGATTCCTACGGCACGGCTCCGCTTGGTGCCCTTTACAGTTCCGCGACTCGCCTCTGCAACCCTCTGGCAATCTCTTCCGGATCGGCCCCCTGATCGAATTTGATCGGATCGCCCACACGCACTTGGATCGCACCCGGCGGCGCGTAATGCTTGCCGGCGACGCGAAACGGAAATAAGCCGTCAATGCGCATGGGAATCACGGGAAGGTTCAAGTGCGTGGCCAGGAGCCCGATGCCGCTGCGAAACGGACTCATCTCGCCAGTTTCCGTGCGCCGTCCTTCCGGAAAGATGAGCACACTAGAGCCGCGGTCCGCCAGTTCGCCGGCGAAACGGAAGCTCTCGCGATACTTGGCCTTCTGCGGCATGGAGAACACGTTGAACAGAGCCGCGATGAGGAGGTAGTTGAGCTGGGTGACCCGGCGCCGCAGAAAGGAAAGCGTCTTTGGCGGGTAACGCATTTCGCGCAGCATCTCACCTTGCATGGCCGGAGCCAGGCGACGCCGCAGTCGAAAGGGAAGTGCCGCCAGGATGTATCCGATATCGATCTGAGCGATGTGATTGGATACTATGAGCGCCGGGCCGCGGAAGCCTTTGAGTTTTTCGCGGCCGATTACCTTGGGCCGGCCCATGATCATGATGTAAGGAAGCGTGACCAGGTGGTAGGCCAGCGTACGAATCCAGGTGATGGGCCAGCGCTGCGCCCAGCGGGCGTAGGGATAAGGCCGCTGCTCGGATGTGGCCTCTGACTTGTTCTTGAGCAGCTCTTCTAGATCGGCGATGGTCGTAGCTTGGGAGAATTCGCCATCGCTTAGTTCCACCTGATAGCGATTCTCGATGGCCGACATCAGCTCCACGCGGTCGAGCGAGCTCAAGTTGAGATCGTCTTCGAGATGGGCGCTCGTGTCGGAGGCCGCAGCGCTTTTTCCGCTCGACTTCATTTTGCGTCCCGCAATTTCAGAGATCAGATCTTCGAGAGCTCCTGAAGAGCCTGCGGCCGAACGAACCGGCGCGCCCGGCTGG
>DATDGP010000117.1:0-3458 GCA_036522035.1 Terriglobales bacterium | reverse complement strand
CCTTCCGCATACTCTATCCCGCCCGCAGGTAAAGTTTCTGCCTTGCGCCAGCGGATGATCGATGACATGACGGTGCGCAACCTCGCACCCAATACCATGCTGTGCTACCTCAAGCAGGTGCACTATCTCGCCCGGTATTTTGGCAAGTCCCCAGAGCAGTTGAGCCCCGAAGACATTCGGGAATACCAACTCCATTTGGCCAAGGACAGCAGGGTGTCCGTGAACAGCCGGTTGGTGGCGATGACGGCGTTGCGGTTCCTCTACGCGGTCACTCTGCAGCGGGAACGCTTCATCGAAATGCTCCCCATGCTGCGGATTCCAAGGGATGCCGATCAGCGTTCCGAACTGATGTCGATCACCATTCCGAAGTGATGTCGATCAGCGTTCCAAACTGAAGCCGATCAGTTTTACGGCTGTAGTTCGGAACCGTGATCGGCGTCGGATTGGAACGGCGCGCAGGGAAGCCGTGGCGGCGGGACTCGTCTTAGAGTGGATTTCTCCCCCGAAATCTACTTTCAGGTGAAGCTCCCGTTGCCACAGAAGAGGCTGACTATGCGCAAGTTGAAGGAAGTTCTGCGGCTCCATTCCCTCGGATTGAGCCAGCATCAGATCGCCCGCAGTTGTTCGATTTCCCAAAGCACCGTCCACGAATATGTGGCCGCCGCGCAAGCGGCTGGCCTCGGATGGCCGTTGCCGGACAACTGGGATGAGCAACAGATTGAGCAGGCGCTGTTTCCCCGGCGTCCGGCTCCCTCGGTGTGGCGGAAACATCCAGAGCCGGATTGGACGAAGATCCACGAAGAGTTGCAGACACACAAAGATCTGACGCTGCAACTGGCCTGGCAGGAAGGACGCGAGACCAACCCAGAAGGCTATGGCTATAGCCGTTTCTGCGAGCTCTACCGGCGGTGGCTGAAGAAATTGGACCTGGTGCTACGGCAGGAGCACCGCGCCGGCGAAAAGATGTTCGTCGATTACGCTGGCGCCACCATACCAGTCCACGATCCGCAAAGCGGCGAAGTACATGCGGCGGCGGTCTTCGTGGCCGTGCTGGGAGCCAGCAGCTATACCTTTGCGGAAGCGACGACCGGGCAAGATCTGCGGAACTGGATCGGTTCGCATCAGCGAGCTTTCGAGTTTTTCGGCGGCGTGAGCGAAGTCGTGGTGCCGGATAACTTGAAAAGCGCCGTCACGCATCCCAGCTATTACGAGCCGGATTTGAACCCCACCTATCGGGACCTGGGAGAGCACTATAGCGTGGCGATCCTTCCGGCGCGGCCGTATCGAGCCAGGGATAAAGCCAAGGCCGAGGTAGGAGTTCAAGTAGTCCAGCGCTGGATTGTCGCCGCGTTGCGCAAGCGCAAGTTTTTCTCTCTCGCGGAAGTCAACCAGGCCATCGCCGAGTTGCTGGTACGCGTGAATCAGCGGCCCTTCCGAAAACGCGAGGGCAGCCGCGCCACGTTATTCGCGCAACTGGATAAGCCGGCACTGAAACCGCTCCCGGCGACGCGTTACCGGTTCGGCGAATGGGAAACCGCTCGCGTCAACATCGACTACCACATTGAAGTCGAGCGGCACTTTTACAGCGTGCCATACGCGCTGGTCCACCAGGAGTTGGACGTACACCTGACAGGTGAAAGCGTGGAGATCCTGCACCGCGGGGTCCGGGTCGCTTCCCATGCCCGCTCCTACGAGGCAGGAAAAGCCACGACGCTGACCGAGCACAGGCCCAAGTCGCACCAGAAGTACCTGGGGCGCACGCCCTCGCGGCTGATCGAAGAGGCCCAACAGACTGGGCCGTGCACCGGCCAACTGGTGGAAGCGATCCTGGCGGCCAAGCGGCATCCGGAGCAGGGCTTTCGGTCGTGTTTGGGGATACTACGGCTGGCGAAGGACTATCCTGCCGAGCGCATGGAAGCGGCATCCCGACGCTGTCTGCGGGCGCGGGCCTACAACTTCCAAAGCATGGACTCGATCCTGAAGAACCAGCTCGACCGGTTACCGATCCCCGGCGATCCGCCCGCCCAGTCTACCGTGGACCACGACAACATCCGCGGTGCCGATTATTTTGATTCCCCGCCGGAGGTCGTCCGGTAATTCAGTAAGTCACAAGGAGAACTATGCTCAACCAACAAACCATCGAGAAGTTATACGCCATGCGCATGCGCGGCATGGCCGACGCCTTCACTCAACAACAGGAAGATCCGCAGAGCGTGCAGATCAGCTTCGAAGAGCGATTCGCTTTGCTGGTGGATCGCCAGTGGAACTGGCGGCAGAACCGGGCGCTGGAGCGACGACTCCGAGAGGGCCGGCTCCAGGGTCCGGCCTGCGTGGAAGACATCGATTTCCGCGCAGCGCGTGGCCTAGACAAGCAGGTGGTCCGATCGCTGATTCAGGATTCGGACTGGGTGCGGCGTCATCAACATATTTTTCTGATCGGCCCGACCGGGATTGGAAAAACCTTTCTGGCGCGAGCATTCGGCCAGAAAGCCTGCCGCGACGGATTCACCGCTTACTTTGTAACGGCCGCCCAGTTGTTTCGCGAACTGGAGCAAGCGCGGGCCGATGGCAGCTACGCCAAGAAGCTTCAGGCACTCGGCCAAGCGGACGCGTTAATCGTCGATGACTGGGCCATGGCGCCCATGGCGGACACGGAACGCCGGGCTTTTCTAGAGATCTGCGACGAACGGTATCTAACACGATCCACTCTGTTGACCAGCCAGTTGCCGGTCGCCAAGTGGCACGCGCAGATTGGCGATCCCACAGTGGCGGACAGTATTCTGGATCGGCTGGTACATGGCGCGCACCGGCTGGAACTACAAGGAGAGTCAATTCGAAAGAAGAAAGATCTCCGTGTGGAAAAGAATGCGGAATAGGTGGCGGCAGCCGTTGTTTTTTGGCGCTAACTCCAGTCGCCCTACGGGCTCCTTCCGTCAGCGCCAAAAAACAGGAACAGATGAAAGGCGACCATTCCTCTCATCTATGAAGACGCAGAAAAGCAACAAAACTCTTGACGGATGTCGATCGCTGTTTCACACTGAGAGAGTCCTGCGTCGCTTCGCTCCGAACTGATCGGCATCAGATCGGAATGACTGATCGACATCATTGGAATCCCCACCCATTTCACGCCATCAGCGGCGACTCTCGATGGGCGCACCGTCCCCGACAACTCTGAGGCTCAATCGGGAACTTGGATGTTGCGGTCGGCGACGGTGGGGCGAGGGAAGGCGGTCGGGTTAGACGCGAATGTAGGCGCGCGGCGAGGCTGAGTTCTCTCATAAAACGCGGAATTGAAGGCGCTTTCCGGACCGATGCCGGCAATCACAAAAATATTGAGCCCGCAGGACACTCGTTGCACCAAACAATCCCAAGAAATCTCGCCGGTCTTAGAGGATGGAGCTCCCAATTCAGAGCGTATTTGCCAAGCTCAGTGCGGCCGAGTGGATTCCGGTAACAGC
>DATDGP010000116.1:0-5583 GCA_036522035.1 Terriglobales bacterium | reverse complement strand
GGTACCGGGAAAGGCTTTGCCGCCACTCTGCATCTTCTTGTTGACCATCAGGATGTGCCCGCCCTTGCCAGTGGGAAACAGCGAAGTTCGAAACTCAAAGCCGTTGATCTCGCCCTTGACCCGGAGCTGTCCACGCACTCCCCAGACGTTGGCGACGTCGAGAGGCACGCGGACGACGGTCCAGTTCAGGCCGTCACCAGAACGCTCAAGAACCGCGGAGAAAGCTTTGGCCGCAGGCTTTCTAGCAGGCATGGGCCTTAGTGTAACTCTCCAGCAGGTACGCCATATGACGTAAGGGGAGGCATCGTCGTTGGCTTGCTCGGCAGCTGGAGGGCGCGCAACGTACTCGCTTCTTATGAGGTTGAGTTGTGGACGAAGAGAGGTGTCTGATACCCGCTAGGATCACAGCGGAGCGCTATTCTGCAAAAACCTTCTATCGTGAGGCTTGGAAAAGAGAGCTTAGCCTGCCAAGCCTGGTTAGAGGCACCTTGTGAAATCCGTGTCCTTCCACCCACAGTGTAACTGCCTGCCCACGCAATTGACCTCCTTTGCCGCTCACTAACTCTCCTGTAATCAAATAGGTAGCAAATGGCCGCTGCCTTGCCAATCTCATTGCCGCTGCCCCAACGCAGCGGAGGTGAATCACAATGAATCAGACGAAATCATCCAACGAAAAGACCACGGTCAGCCTTGGCCAGGCGATGCGCCCGCTGTGGCGTGCAGGTATACCGACTACCATGGCGCTCTCGGCATTGATCGCCATCGCGTTCGCCGTTGCCCTGGATGGATGTTCCAGGACGAAGAGCAACAAGACCAATGTCGCTACATCAAGCACAACTTCGGCCATCTCGAACAACTTGAGCGCGGCGATTCCGAGCCCGTCGCCAACGGACGTGAAGCCGGCGGTGACACAGAAGAAGAAGTCGGCGGTCGAACGTCCGTCGACTGTCGGTTACGCCGATGGCAGGTACGGCGTCTCCTTCCGTTATCCGCGGACCTACACGCTCTTGAGCCCCGACAACGTCAGACTGAACCAGTCGATGAGCGATATACCCATGAACTTTGTCCAGCCGGGTGGCGTCGAGGTGGCGACCATCGGTCTCTCCAGCGGACCAGCGAACTCGCTGTTCAAGGTAAGCGTGAATCGCGGACTGACCGCGCAGCAGTGCGAGCAGTTCGCCGATCCTGATGTGGCCGATGTGACGAGTAATTCGCCAGTCGACACCAGCGACCCATCCATCCCTTCGAAAGTCAGCCTGCGTGGAGTTGATTTTTCGCTGGTGGAGAACGGAACCGAACAGAACGACCTACGCTACTACCACCACTTTGAGACCGGCGCGTGCTACGAGTTTGTGATGGCCGTGGAGGAGGCCGATGGCAACGCCAAGCCGATGGATCACTTCGAGCTGTTCGACAAGCTCGAGAGAATCCTGGCTACGGTGAAGATGAGGTCGGAGGTCGTGCCCGCGGTGACAGCGAACGCCCCCAGTTCGCCCACCAGTGGTACCAACCCTCAATGAAGCGGTGCCAGCGATCGCACGAAGACGACAACAGGCCAGGTTTCAAGGGAACCTGGCCTGGTTCGTTGTTAGTTTCTTCCGAACGGTTGGCGTCCTGGGATCCCCCGCTTACGCTTGCATGCTGCGAACAAGAGCTTCCCTCAACAACCAGTCGCGTTCCGTGAAGACAATTGCTTACGCCGCCCACTTGTCGCGGTTGCTGGTGTCGCGACGGGTGACGTTAGTCGATGACGCTATTGCGGTTCGTCGTCCCATGACCAACCGGTATATCAGCAGCAGCAGACACGCCCCGCCGATCGCCAAAAGCCAGCTGCCCAGACCCCAACCGGTGACGCCGCTGCTTCCCCAGAGGGCCCGTCCAATGAAGCCGCCGACCAGCGAACCGGCGATGCCCAACAGCATGGTCACAAACCAGCCTCCCGGTTCCTTGCCCGGCATGATGAGTTTCGCGATCGCTCCTGCAATCAAACCAAAGATGGCCCAGCCGATAATCGATCCCATAGTCTCCCTCCTGCTTTGCTCATTCGCGGACTCCGGCAACCGGAGTTGCAGGATGCCGACGGATGAGTCAATCTTGCTCCCCGTCCCTTGTGGCTGGCAGCCGCAAAATTACGGGGTTCGCTCCCCGGCTCCCTACGCCAGTTTGAAGGAATTCGGATTTCGGGTAAGCCATTTCATGTCAGATTTGCTGGAGATCTCTGGACGCGATGGGAAGGTGATCTCGGCCCAGCCTTACAAGCACACCTTCACGGATGACAAACGGCCCGCCTGGTGAGTCGAATGGCTGGGGTTCATAGTCGCTCCTGGAGGGTCTCGTGAAGAAGCAGACGCTAGCAAGTCTATCAGCCACCGCAGCGCTACTGCTGACCGCGGGTCTCAGCCTGGCGGGCAGCGAGACCGGCATCACCCAGAAGGAACTGGTGTCGCGTACCCAAGAAATGTTCGATGCGGTCGCCGGCGGCGACCAGCGGCCGTGGAACAAATACTTTGCAGACGACGCCATGTATTTTGACGAGACGGGCCACAACATGGATAAGGCGGCGCTGATCAAGAGCATTCGGCCGCTGCCCCAAGGCTACTCCGGAAACATCACGATCGTGAATGCTCAAAGCCGGATGGTTGGCGACACCGTCATCCTGAGCTACGACATGCATGAAAGCGAGATTGTCTTCGGCCAGAAACTCTCCGCCCGCTACCACGCCACTGACACCTGGATCGCGCGCGGCGGCAACTGGCAGATCGTCGCCGGGCAGGTGTTGCGTTACTACGAAGACCCAGAGCCGGGCAAGACCGATACCAGCGTGTTCCCCGAGTACGTCGGGAAATACCGCTTGGCGCCCGGCGTGGAAATGACCGTCACCGCCGATGGCGGGCAGCTCTACGCGCAGCGCGGCGCCCGTCCCAAAGAACTGCTGATCCCCGAAGGCGAGAATATCTTCTTCCGCAAGGGCGTGGAGGGCCGGCGGCTGTTCCACTATGGCGACAACGGCAAGGTGGACGCTCTGATCGATCGTAGGAACAACGAGGACATTGTGTGGAAGAAAGTTCAGCCAGGAAATTGATTAGCGGAGACCCGAGCGATTGGCCGATCAGCGTTGCCGTCGGGCAGATGTCCGGGTCTTCCTAAAATTCGCTCTGGGCTTCCCCCGCGACGGGTGCGACCGGTTCTCGCTGATCAGCCTGGCCAGTTCCGCCTCGGTAATAGCGGAGCTCTTTTCAAAATAATCGCAGATCACTTCTAATTCCCTATCGTCATATTGTTCCGCCAATTTCAGGTGGGCCTGGCCTACGGCTTCGTACCTGGGAGTAAGCGGAGTGAGGGCCTCGAGACAAGCGCGGACGATGACTTTGCGGCGGTCCTGAGTATCGCGCACGCGCTCGATGAAGCGGCGCTTTTCGAGGCGGTCGAGGATGTGCGTAACGGCCCCGGTGGTCAGACCGGTCCTATCGGAAAGCCACCCGGCCGTGACCGATCCCTCCGGACCGCGCAGGATGAGGTCGATGCACTTGGTGTCAGTGGCGTTGAGGCCCACGCCTTGGGCGATTGCCTGGTGGAGAAACACCGTCTGGGTGCTCATCGTCCTCCCCAGCTCCCAGAGTTTGTTCAACAGCCTCGCGCGGATGGGTTTTTCTGAAATGGCTCTTGACATCCAATACCTGCATTATTAAGATAACTACCTGCATTAGTAAGGTAAAGCACAGATAGGATCATAGCGCAAAGGAGCGAATATGCAGACCGCAAATCAGAAAGGCTGGAAGGGCGCCGGGATGGAGGGATCGGTGGCCCAATGGTATACGCGCACCAGGTCGAAGGACATGGAAGACTTCCGCCGGGAAGCCGGGCGCATTGCCCAGCACTTGCCGAGCGGCGCAAGCGTGCTGGAGGTGGCGCCGGGGCCGGGGTTCTTTTCGATCGAGCTGGCAAAGCGGGGCGATTTCAGGATTACCGGCCTGGACATCAGCCGGACGTTTGTGGACATCGCGACAGAAAATGCCCGCAAGGCTGGTCTCACCGTCGCTTTTCAGCAGGGCAACGCCTCGGCCATGCCTTTTGCCAGCGAGTCGTTCGACTTCGTCTATTGCTCAGCCGCGTTCAAGAATTTCTCCGAACCGGTCACGGCTCTGGACGAGATGCACCGCGTTCTGCGCCCCGGCGGCGAGGCCGTGGTCAACGATCTGCGCAAGGACGCCTCGCTCGACGAGGTCGATTCTTATATCGAGCATAGCGGGCGAAGCTGGATCGACGCATGGGTGACCAGGTGGACCTTTAGGCACATCCTGATCAAGCGGGCTTATACCAAAGATGCCTTCCTGCAGATGGCAGAACTGAGCCGCTTCGGCCGATGCCAGATCGAAACGGATTCGATCATGCTCGAAGTGCGCTTTCAGAAGCCTTCGCTGCCGGTGGCCCGGGCCGGGTGATCGCAGAACCCGAGACGGCCCTCGCTAGTGGGGCACACGCCCGCGAGATCTGAGGTCGGCGTTCTAGGATTTGCGGGACTTTTGACACAAACTACAAAAGGCCACGTTGTTGAACGTGGCCTTTCGGTTTTAATGCGGCGACGACCTACTCTCCCACACACTTTCGCGTGCAGTACAATCGGCCCTGCGGGGCTTAACTTCCGTGTTCGGGATGGGAACGGGTGGAACCCCCGCGGTAAGATCACCGCAAATCTGACGCGCCCAGAGAGCGCGGCTGCCAGGCTGCTACCTTCCAGTTACGCTAGAAGCTAGAGCTAGCCGCTGACATTTTCAATGCGCGGCGCGAGTCAGGTTCTACATCGTGTTGCGCGCAAGGTGGCCTCCGCGGAGGCCAAACTTTGAGCCGAAGCGAAAATCCCGAGCGCGGTTTGCGAGGGATCTCGATTCGGCAGAATTCTCAAAGAACGTGAGGACGAAACCTCACAACTGAATAGATTGATTCACTACTTCGGCGTGCCCAGCGCCCAGCCTCATCGACACCGCCTGATTTAGGCTGAGTGCTGATGGCTGAGTGCTGAATGCTCCAAGTAAATTTTATGGTCAAGCCGAACGGGCGATTAGTACTCGTAAGCTAAGGGAGTTACCTCACTTACACTCCGAGCCTATCAAACAGGTGGTCTTCCTGTGCCCTTCTTATCCCTTAAGGGTTGGGAGATCTAATCTTGAGGAGTGCTTCACGCTTATATGCATTCAGCGTTTATCACAACCGAACTTCGCTACCCAGCCATGCCGTTGACACGACAGCTGGAACACAAGAGGTTCGTCCATCCCGGTCCTCTCGTACTAAGGACAGGCCCTCTCAAATCTCCTACGCCCACACCAGATAGGGACCGAACTGTCTCGCGACGTTCTGAACCCAGTTCACGTACCGCTTTAATAGGCGAACAGCCTAACCCTTGGGAGATTCTACACCCCCAGGATGCGATGAACCGACATCGAGGTGCCAAACCGGAGCGTCGATATGAACTCTTGGCTCCGATCAGCCTGTTATCCCCGGCGTACCTTTTATCCGTTGAGCGATGGCCCTTCCATGCAGAACCACCGGATCACTAAAGCCTACTTTCGTACCTGCTCGACTTGT
>DATDGP010000115.1:0-9785 GCA_036522035.1 Terriglobales bacterium | reverse complement strand
TCGAGGGCAAACACGACGATATTCCCGAGCAGGCGTTTTACATGAAGGGCGGTATTGAAGAGGTCCTCGAGGAAGCCGACAAGATGAAAGCTGGCGCCGCGGCCTGACGAGAATGCCCGAGAGCATCCAACTCGAAATCGTCACCCCGGAGCGCCCGGTGGTGAAGGACACGGTAGACGGCGTCCAGATCCCCGGGGTCACTGGCTATCTAGGAATCCTGCCTGGACACGCGCCGCTGATCACCGAGATCGGCGTGGGCGAAATCGCTTACCACAGCGGCGGCAAAATGAGCCGACTCTCCGTGGCTTGGGGATTCGCCGAGGTTCTTCCCGATAAAGTCACCATCCTGGCGGAGACCGCCGAGAAGGCTGAGGAGATCGACGTGGCCCGCGCCGAAGCTGCAAAATCTCGCGCCGAAGATGCGCTGCGCAAAGCCGGCGCCGCCGGCAGTCCCGAGGCCCAAGCCGCCCTTGACCGCGCAAAAAGCAGGCTGGAAGTAGCAGGGAAGGCGAGAGCGGTCTAACATGCCGAGCGCGGCGGCGAGTCCGATCAGCCGGCGTCACTCATCAGATCCCGTTCGGCTCCTTCAACCTATTTGACCGGGAACCGAACTCAATCAATTAAAATCTGCGCTCCCCACTCTTACCACCGTACGCGTTCTCTTGCCGCGTTCTTCTTTTACCGGCTCCGAAGTTTGGTGTGCCCATGCTCCGTAGGTCTTATCGCCGAAGGCCGTGATGGCCAGATAGTCGCCCAGGAAGTCGCCGTCGGCGTCAAAGGCATCGGTATCCCACGCGTAGTTCGTGAAGGTCTGGCCTCCGTCGGTCGAGCGGGCCAGGGTGACGCGCGTGTCCTGATTGTTGCGAGGGTCCTGATTGCCACTGCCGCGGCGATCGTAAAAGACCAGATTCACGGCGCCGCTTTTCGGGTCGACGGCCATCCACTGGAAGAACTGGTCACTGCCGTTGTGGATAGGATCGCTGTTCACGCGTACCGGCGCGCTCCAGGAGCGGCCTCGGTCGCTTGACGAAGCGACGAACACATCCACGTCACCGTTGCTGTAGTCGCTCCAGGAGACGTAGAGTTTGCCGCTCTTCTTGCCGCCGCGCGGATCGATGCCAATCTGCGGAAAGCCGTTGGAGCGCGATACGCCGGAGATTCCAAAGTAGCCGGGTCCCGCGGGAATGATGCGACGATCAGGGGTGAAGCTGCGCCCGCCGTCCTCAGAGACGGCCATCATAATGCCGTCCCGATCATCCCAGATGGTGTAGAGCGCGCCGTCGGGTGCGACTACGGCGTCAAAGCCTTCGAGGGCGCCGTTGTCGTCACGCGGCAGGCCGGAGACCGTGTTGAGCTTGATGGGCTTGGACCAGGTGGTGCCGCTGTCGGTCGAGCGCGCGAACAGAAGGTCGCTGGCGGTGAGCGTGAACTGCGTCCATCCTATATAGAGGTTCCCGGCGTGAGGACTGATGGTGTCGGCGACGATGTACGGTTTGTCCTCAAATGGGATGCCCGGAGTGGAATCATGAGCGATCACGGGGTTGGCTGCGGCCTCCCAGGTCTTGCCGCCGTCGGTCGAGCGGCGTACAAAGATGCCGTTGCGCGTGGCGCCCTGGGCCCAGTACTGGCTGGTACCCAGACGGTCGAAGGCTATGTAACAGAGCAGGGCGTGACCCGCGGAGTCGTAGGTGACGGAGACGTCGCCGGAAACGCGAAACTCTGGCGGTGCTGTACCCTCTGCGACGGTCCAGTTCTGGCCGGCGTCAGTAGAGTAGGCCACGCTGGCATTGACTTGCCAGGCTACGACCAACTGTTGGGAGTTCTTGGGATTTACCGCGATCGAGGGCTCGTTGTAAAAGCCGGGCTGGGGATTGATATCGACCAGATGCGACTTGGGGGCTGGCGGCAACGATTGTGCCAGCAACGTGCTGGCCGACAGGATGAACATTACTGGGATCTTCATAGACGAGCGACATTTTAAATCACGGCCGGCACCAGGATGCTAATCCGGTATCTAGCGTAGCGACGACAAATGCTTGGCCCAATCCACCTCCGCGGAAAATCTGGACGTCAACGTGTGCGGATCCACTCCCTGCGCCCGCAACGTAGACAGGCTTAGCGACAGATGCCGCTTGGCCAGGCGGACGTTGCGTTCGTCGCGCAAGAGGGGGCAATGGAAATAGCGCGGCGGTAGATGGCCCAGCCCGCGGAACAACAGAAGCTGGCGCGCGGTGCTTTTGAGAAGATCTGCCCCACGTACAACCTCGGTGATCTTCATAGCTCGATCATCGACCGTAACAGCGGTTTGATAGGACGGAACGTCGTCGCGCCGCCAGACGAGGAAGTCAGAGAAGTCTTTGCCGGCCACGAAGCTTTGCTTCCCATAACCCAAATCGTCGAAGGCGACGGTGTCGCCGTCGGGAACCAGAAACCGCCAGCTCACGCCCGCGGGCGAGTCCCAGTTGCGCGCCTGGCTCAGTTGGCCGCGGCAGGTTCCGGGATAAGGAATCTCGTCATCCTCTTCGTGCGGCGCCTCGAGCGCGCGTTCCAGATCTTTACGGGAACAAGTGCACGGATAAATGTAGCCGCGATCGCGCAGCTCGCGCCAGGCGTCGAGATAGAAGCGGCGGCGTTCGCTCTGTAAATAAGGAGCGTAGGGACCGTCGATGCCGGGTCCTTCGTCCCACTCCAGTCCAAGCCAGTGGAGATCTTCGGCCATGGCGCGGACAAATTCGGGACGGCAGCGCTTGGCGTCGAGGTCTTCGTTGCGGAATACAAGCTTGCCGGCCGAGGTGCGGGCGCGTCTCCACGCGACCCAGAAAGTGCGTGCGTGTCCTAGATGAAGGTGGCCGGTTGGTGAGGGCGCAATCCTCCCGCGGTAGAGTTGCGCCGCGGGATCATGCAAGACTCCCCTCCTCGTTAGTGGGGTTTCACTCCGACCACGTTGGGCGGGGCCGGCGTCCCGTCCGTCTTGGTGAAACTGGTTGAAATCTGCAACACGTCAGCGTTGTTGGTGAGGTTAATCTCGTCCACGGTGTTGGTGCCGCCGACCCCGACCCAGACGGTGTTACCGTCCAGCGTCATGCCGCCGCTCAGGGGTTCTGTGGCGCCCGTAGGCAAAGTGATGGCTGCGCCGGAAGAGCCGGGAACTGCAACCAGAACTTTGTTGATGCCCTCGGGAAGCACAACGATGTGCGAACCGTTGGTGCCGCCGGTGCCGTTGGTAGGAACCATGAGCTGGCGGGCGACAAACGGGCCCTGCGCGAAGTCAATGAACTGATCCTTGTAGGTTACGTTCGGAGGGCAGGTGGACGGGTCGATGGTGGTCGGGGGCGTGAGCTGCGTGATGGTCGCGGTTTCGATGTCGACGCCAGTCTGGTTGGCCGCCACAATGATGTCGGCGTTGCCGGTGCTGCCCAACAACTGCAGAGTGCTGGTAAGGGGCGGATTGTTGGCAATGGGCTGTTGCACGTTGTTGCAAACGCTCAAGACGTCCAGGCCGCTGGAATTGGCAATGTAAGCGAAAGGACCGGAGGCGACTGTGGCGGCATCGAAGTTGGTTCCACCGATCGTCAGCGTCTGCAAGGTCTCCTGCGGCGAGAACACGTAGACGTTGCCGTTGTTGGCGGCGATATAGGCCTTGAAGCTGTCGCCGGTAAACGCGGCAGCCACTGCGCCGGGAAGCACGAAACTCTGGACGGTGTTACTCGACGGGCTGAAGATCACCAAACGCTGGCTGGGACCAACCGGCTCAATTGGAGTGCCGGTTCCGGGATCGTTGGCGGCGTTGGAGAGGATAACGGTGCTACCGTCTGGCGCCACGGCGAGAACCTTACCGACGAAAGGGTCAAGCAGGGAAACCGAATTGGACGTCGTATCCAGAGCCGCAAGCCCCGCGGTCGTACCCATGTAACCGGTCGTGCCGAGGGCATTAAACACCAGCGAGTTCGCTGCTCCCGGTAAATCGATCGCGGTGCCCGCCACGATGGGGCTCACGCTGGTATCGATCGGGATCATCGTGGGCGTGGTGCCGCTGGGCGGGGAAAACGAAGTAGTGGCGTAGATGGTGGTTACCGGGCTGGTCCCACTCACGGTGAGGTTGAAAACGTTGCTGTAAACCGGTGTGTTGAGCCCAGTGCCGCAAGTCGGCGGTATGCAGGCCGCCAGGATACCCGCGCCGCCCGGCGATTCTGCCGTCAGCGTCACTCCCGTCAACTGGGCAATCTCCGTATTGTTGCTGATGATCGATACCGGCGCGCTGTTGGTGGTTACGTTGTTTTCATCCACCATATCCGCCTGCATGGTGAGCGTGGCCGCCACTGCGATGCTCGAGGACGTGGTCGGCTGCCCGGCCGGATCGCCGTTGAGGTGCAGCCGGATCACGACCGGCATGCAGCTCCGGAAGTTCGTAAACGGAGACGCAACCGTGCCCACGCTGGCGATCACGCCGGTTACTCCCGGGGCTACGGAAGTCGCTACTCCATTGGTGTCTACCGTGGCCACGCCGGCGGAGGTCTGCGTCCAGGTGAAAGTCCCGATCTGGCTGCTGATGTCCTTGGCATTCGGTGCGCATGCTCCGGTGGTGTCATGGGGCATGGCGGATGTAGAGCAGGCGTGCGCCGTGAACTGGTGAGTCTGCTTGACCGAAAAACAACCGGCGACCGGGTCCACGGTAATGGAGGTGACTGAAGGGTGCACGGAAACTTGCACTGGAGCGCTGCTCACTCCCTCGGCGCTGGAGGTGATGAGGGCGGCTCCGACGATTGGGTTGCCGGATGCGTCATTGCCGTTACAGACGATGAACAAGGCGTCCCATACGCCGCCGCAAACCTGGCCTCCGGGAGAAACCGAGGTGATGGAGGTGTTCGAGGAATTGAAGGTAAAAGTGGGGAGGGGGCTGACAGGTCCGCCTGTCAGATTAACGGCGGACGGGGTCACCTGCGTTACCTCGCCGGCGACGATCGAAATCGAGGACGGTGTCAAAGTTACTTGGCCTACCGTGGCCGCACTCTGATTGGAGGGAGGGGTAATGGAGGTAGTGCTTCCCCCGCCACAACCCGACATGAGCGCTGCGGCGAGCACAACAACGCCGATCTTAACGGCACACGACTGCATGGCACCTCCCCGTCCGGCCTGGTGCAGACGGAAGAAAGAATGGGATTTCGACGCCAGTGGGCAAAAAACAGAAATCCAAAGACAGAAATCCAGTGTAGATTCTGAGCCGGATTTCTTCAAGACGAGCCAACCTGAGTAGAACGGCCTGAATACCGGTTTCTTGCGGAACTTAACCTTAGTTTTTGAGCTTTTCGCTCAAAAAGCCCCTCTTATTAGGACAACTGGCCGGCGGGCGGAGTATCGACAGAACACGCTCGGATTGGGCGACCCGGGCTGTGGCGCGCCAAGTCCGGTCCAGCCCGCCCCCGGGCCCGGGGTTCCCGCGGGCGTTATTGACGGCATCGCGCGGCGGTTGGTATAGTAAACAGGTTCCGCGAGTTCAAGTTAGCTTGCTGTTATCGCAAGTTGTAAACGGTTAGTTCATTGCCCGAGGAGAGATCCGCTAGCAGGGCAAACCTCGCTGAAGCTGAAATGGTTCGCGCGACCTTCCCCGTGAAGGGTATGCGAGCCAGGGATGAACGAAACGGAGCGCCTTCGTTTCAGCTCGGTGCCACCGTCGTTCTCCGCCATCGATCGGTAACCGCTCATTTTCCGCCTGATAAGGCGGAATCATGGTTGCGCGCATAAGCAGCCAGCCCTTTGACGGGGGTTCAAGCGACCGGGTGTGAGTGTGCCCGGTTACTGCGCAGGAATTGAGAGAAGAATACAAGGAAGCTATGCCGACATTTAATCAATTGGTTCGCAAAGGCAGAACGGCGCCGAATTACAAGACGGCGAGCCCCGCCCTGCAATCCTCGCCGCAGCGACGTGGAGTCTGTACTCGTGTGTACACGCAGACGCCCAAGAAACCCAATTCGGCGCTGCGCAAGGTAGCCCGCGTGCGGCTGACCAATGGCATCGAAGTGACCACGTACATTCCTGGCGTGGGACACAACCTGCAGGAGCACTCGATCGTGCTGATCCGCGGCGGGCGCGTGAAAGATCTGCCCGGCGTGCGCTATCACGTGGTGCGGGGAACGCTAGATGCCACCGGCGTTGCCAACCGCAAGCAAGGACGCTCCAAGTACGGAGCCAAGCGTCCGAAATAGGGGCTTATGTGAGCCAACCAAGTACGGCAATGGGAAGGAATCGAAAGCTCTGAATCTGTGAAGGATTTGAAGGAATAGAAAAGCGATGCCACGAAAAGGACATATTCCGAAGCGGGAACCGATCGCCGACCCCATTTACAACTCCGAGTTGGTGACTAAGTTCATCAACACCATGATGTGGGGCGGAAAGAAATCGACGGCGCAGGGGATCTTTTACAAGTCGATGGAAAACCTGCAGTCCAAAGGCGGCGATGAAGCTCTGAAGCTGTTCAAGAAGGCGGTCGAGAACGCCAAGCCGCTCCTGGAAGTGAAGACTCGTCGCGTCGGCGGTGCCAACTATCAGGTGCCGGTAGAAGTGAATCCCGATCGCCGCACCTCGTTGGCGATCCGCTGGCTGGTAGGCTATGCCCGCGACCGCGGCGAAAAAGGCATGGTCGACAGGCTTACGAACGAGCTGCTGGACGCGGCCAATGGTCGCGGGGCGGCCATCAAGAAGAAGGAAGACGTGCACCGCATGGCCGAAGCCAACAAGGCTTTTGCGCACTATAGATGGTAAAGAGATTTTGACCTGGAGGCTCGATGCTGTCGCGGCTTTGAGACGCGGCATCGCACGGTCTCTGCATAGAGAGATTTGAAGGAAATAAAGTGCCCAGACAGGTTCCATTAGAGCGCTGCAGGAATATCGGCATCATGGCCCACATCGATGCCGGCAAGACCACCACGACCGAGCGCATCCTCTATTACACCGGCATCACGCATCGGTTGGGTGAGGTGCATGAAGGCACCGCCACCATGGATTGGATGGAGCAGGAGCAGGAGCGCGGCATCACCATTACCTCCGCCGCCACTACCTGTCTCTGGCGGGACAGCCGCATCAACATCATCGATACCCCTGGCCACGTGGACTTCACCGCCGAGGTGGAGCGCTCACTGCGCGTGCTCGACGGCGCTGTTGCCGTGTTTGACGCGGTGCATGGTGTGGAACCGCAGTCGGAAACCGTATGGCGCCAGGCTGATAAGTACAGCGTTCCCCGAATTTGCTTCATTAATAAAATGGACAAAATGGGCGCCGACTTCGAGCATGCCGTCGACACCATCCGCAAGCGCCTCAACGCCCGCCCCGTCGCGATCCAAATCCCCATCGGACAAGAAGCTAAATTCAAAGGCGTAGTTGACCTGATCTCCATGAAGGCCATCGTGTGGAACGACGAAACCATGGGGGCCTCCTACGAAGTGGATGAGATTCCCGCCGAGCTGGTCAAGAAGGCCGAAGCGTTCCGCGCCCAGCTGGTGGAAAGCGCCGCCGAAAACGACGACGAAATGCTGCACAAGTTCCTCGAAGGTGAAACCATCTCTGCCGACGAGCTGCGCCTTTCGCTGCGTAAGAGCGTGGTCGGGCTGAAGCTGTTCCCGGTGCTCTGCGGCACCGCGTTCAAGAACAAAGGCGTGCAGACACTGCTGGACGCAGTCGTTGATTACCTGCCCTCGCCGCTCGATATTCCTCCTGCCGAAGGTCACGATCCCGATCATCTCGACCAGAAACTCATTCGCAAGGCTGACGACAAAGAGCCTTTTGCTGCTCTGGCTTTCAAGATCATGGCCGACCTCTTCGTCGGACAGCTGACGTTTATCCGCGTCTACTCCGGACAGCTCAAGACCGGCGACAGCGTGTTGAACGTTACTCGCGGGCGGTCGGAGCGCATTGGTCGCTTGCTCAAAATGCACGCTAACAAGCGCGAAGAGATCAACGAGATCTATGCTGGCGACATCTGCGCCTGCGTCGGCCTCAAGAACATCACCACCGGCGATACCATCTGCTCGGAAAAAGCACCGATTCTTCTCGAATCGATCGAGTTTGCCCAGCCTGTTATCTCCGTAGCCGTCGAACCCAAGACGAAGGGCGATCAGGAAAAGATGGGCGTGGCTTTGAGCCGTCTGGCCCAGGAAGACCCAACCTTCAAGGTCAACACCGATCCCGATTCAGGTCAGACCATCATCAGCGGTATGGGCGAGTTGCATCTGGAGATCATCGTCGACCGCATGATGCGCGAGTACAAGGTGGAAGCCAACGTCGGCAAGCCGCAGGTGGCATACCGAGAGACCATTCGCAAAGCCTCGCAGGCGGAAGGCAAATACATCCGCCAGACCGGCGGCCGCGGCCAGTACGGTCACGTCAAGCTGCGCATCGAACCCAACGAAAAAGGCAAGGGCTTTGAGTTCGTAAACGACATCGTGGGCGGATCGGTGCCCAAGGAATACATCAAGCCCGTCGAGCACGGGATCAGGGAAGCGCTCGAGGGCGGCGTGCTTGCCGGCTATCCGCTAGTGGACGTGAAAGCCACGCTCTACGACGGCAGCTACCACGAAGTGGACTCCGACGAGATGGCTTTTAAGATCGCGGCCTCCATGGGCTTCAAAGAAGCGGCACGCAAGGCTTCGCCGGTGCTGCTGGAGCCGGTCATGTCGGTGGAAGTTGTGGTGCCCGAAGAATACATGGGCACGATCATCGGCGATTTGAATTCGCGCCGTGGACGTATTGAAGGCGTGGAGCATCGCGCCGGTTCACAGGTAATCAAGTCTCTGGTGCCGCTAGCGGAAATGTTCGGCTATGCGACGCAGATGCGCTCGAACACGCAAGGCCGTGCCACCTTCTCCATGCACTTTGCCCACTATGACGAAGCTCCGCGGTCCGTCACCGAAGAGATCGTGGCCAAGGTGCAGGGCAAGGCTCCGGCGCGGTGAGTCAGACCGGGTTCACGGTTCGTGATCGTGCGTGAATTTCGGGTGAAGGCCGGGTGCGAGAAGGATTTTGAGCTGGCGTTTGGGCCCGAAGGTATTTGGGCGACGCTGCTAGAGACGCGGTCGGCAGGATATGTAAGGACAGAGCTTCAGGCGCGGTCGGTTGAGTATCGCGGTTTCACGGTTCTCGACTATTGGCAATCGCACTGGGATTTTGAGGCGTTTCGCCGAAGCTGCCAGCATGACGTTGATCAGTTTCGTCAGTGGCTGGCTAGCAAGGACCTGATCGAGCACGAAGCGCTGGTGGCTGCCTTCTACACCGATTCGTCAGGCGAGGGCGATGATGCGGGTATGGTTTTGACATAAAAAACAAGACCCTGGCGGCCCAAGTTGGCGTATGTGATTGTTTGGGAATTTCGAATCAAGCCAGCCAAGGAGTCGGAATTCACTGAGCAATACGGGCCCGATGGAAGTTGGGCGAGATTGTTTCGCAACGGAAGCGGTTATATCCGCACCGAGCTGGTAAGGGACGTGGCTGAACGCGAACGCTTTCTGACGCTGGATTACTGGCAGTCGGAAGAGGATTTCAAGCGCTTTTGCGAGCAGCATCGGGTCGAGTACGAACGGCTGGACAAGAGATTTGAGGGTTTAACGGAAAAGCAAACGCGCTTGAGCGCGTTTGAAACCTAGAGGCTAGGGGTTAGGCAATGGCTAAGGAAAAATTTGACCGCAGCAAGCCGCACGTGAACGTAGGGACGATCGGTCACATCGACCACGGGAAGACGACACTGACGGCGGCGATCACCAAGGTGTTGTCCAAGCACAACCCCAAGATCAAGTTCC
>DATDGP010000114.1:0-69638 GCA_036522035.1 Terriglobales bacterium | reverse complement strand
CTAAAGAAAGCGGATCCATGGCTTTCAAACCAAAGAGAACGGAAGACAGGAGACGACTGGCTGCGAGCGAGGCAGGGATTCCCACCAGCAATCCGATGAGCACCAACTTCGATGCGTCCATCACTACCATCTTCAGGACCTCGAGCCGTTGGGCGCCCAATGCCATGCGTAAACCGATCTCCCTCGTCCTGATGCCGACGGTATACGACATGAGGCCATAAAGCCCCACCGAAGCCAGCAGCAGCGCCACCAAGCCGAAGAACATCGACAGTCGGGCGATCAGAAAATCCTGGGATAGCGATGCATCCACCAGCATCTCCGCGGTGCGCACACGGGTCAGGATTACTTTGGGATCATAACCGGCAAATACCTTGCGGACCGCCTCGGTCACGGTCTGGGGGTCGCCGGCCGTACTTATCTCGAAATTGACTGCATACAGCGTGTCTTCCGGCTGCGTAGCACAAATGTAGAAGCGCCGTTGGATGGGACCACGAATCGCATGGTCGCGGACATCGCGGACCACGCCGATGATCTCAAACGGCTTATCACGGTGTTGCTGGTCGTCGATCCACAGCTTGCGGCCGATGGGGTTGGCCTCACCGAAAAAAAACCGCGACATGCTCTGGTTGATGATGGCCACCCTCGGCGATGTGGGTGTATCCTCGGATCCGAACTCACGGCCCACGAGAACCGGGACCTTGAGAGACTTGAAATAATCTGCTCCAACTTGATCCCAGAAAACGGACCGATCTTGATCTTTGGCCGCCGTATATCCTTCAATCTTCATCGTACTGGCCGATTCTGTGCCGCTGAAGAGCCCGTTTTCCGAAGCCCCCACACTGACGACGCCAGGGACGGCGCGAAGCCGAGTCACCATCTCTTGTTCGAAGTTAATGATTTCAGCCGGCTTATAACCCGCGGGCACGGGATCGGCGCGCACCATCAAAATGTGGTTTTTGTCGTACCCCAGATCAACGTTCTTCAGATTGTTCAAGCTTCTCAATAGGAGCCCCGCTAGAAACAACACGAGCAAGCAAATGGAAACCTCGAGCGATACCAACACTTTCCCCAAAGGAAAGCCGGACAGTCTGCCCCAGCCGATTGTGCCCTCTTTGAGGGTGGCCCCCGGCGATATCTGGGAAATTCGAAGGGCCGGAACCAGCCCAAACAGGAGCCCGGTAAGAATGCACATGCCTGCCGTGAAGGCGAACACACGAGAATCAGGGGTTACTGTGAAACCGGCGCTGGCCCGCCCGATGCTGAGGCGCAGCAACGCATGGCTGCCCCAAGCGGCCAGCAGCAACCCTGCACAGCCACCGGCGAAAGCCAGCAGCAGACTCTCCGTGAGAAGCTGGCGAACCAGTCGTATACGCGTAGCGCCGATGGCCAGACGGAGCGCGATTTCCTTCTGACGCGCCGTGGCCCGAGCTAGCAGCAAGTTGGCGACATTCGCGCAGGCGACGAGAAGCACCAGTCCGACAATGCCCATAAGCACCATCAAGGGAACAAAAGCATCCTCTCGAAAATCTGAGAAACCGCGTCCTCCGGACACCACCGGCACCTTGGCCTTCTGCAAAGAGTCTTGATCGGAGGAATCCAGAGCCAGGACTTGAGGCCCTTTGACCCACTGCTGGAAGATCACGTTCATGTCGGCCTGAGCCTGCCCGACACTCACTCCCGGTTTCAGACGCGCTATCGAGCGCAACCATGAAATCTGGATATCTTCCAGCCGCGGGCGTCCCCGCTCCACCCAGGCTTGCATGGCCAAGGGCACCCAGAAATCCTGCTTCGAACCGACCGTGTCGCCGTAGAATCCAGGCGCAGCCACTCCGATCACGGTGTAAGGGAAGTCGTTGATGCGCAACTGTTTGCCGACGATGTCCGGCGCCTCGGAGAGCTTCTGCCTCCAGAAGTCATAGCTGACGACAACCACGGCGCCTCCGCCGGGGGCGCCGTCATCTTCTGGAGTCAACGTTCGCCCCAGCAACGCGCCTACACCCAGCACCGAGAAGTAATTGCCGCTTACCAGAGTACCGGTCGCATCGTTGGTGACCAGACCCGTGCTTTCAGTCTCCACCTTGCCGCGGTTGACGATCCCGGAGGCCATCATTCCTGAGAAAACGCTGTTGTGGTCGCGGAGCTCGCGATAAAGCGGATAGGAGAAAAGATCCGATTGCGGGGTGCCCGCATTGACTTGGTAGGCTCGTGCTGGATCACCTACAACCACGAGTTCAGCCGGGCGCCGCACCGGCAAGGAATTGAGAAGCACCGCATTGATCAGACTGAAGATCGCTGTGTTGGCGCCGATGCCGAGCGCCAGAGTCAGAGTGGCGACCAGCGTGAAGCCCGGGTTCTTGCGCAGCACGCGCACGCCGAAACGTATGTCTTGGATCATTGCTTCTCCCATTTTGGGTAATTGATTAAGTTGGTAAATTGGGCAAATGGCTTCAAAGTGTGAGTAGAGCTGAGAACACGGGTGAGCGGCATATTTGCTGGCCGCTCAAGATTACCAACTTGTCCAATTGCCCAATCTCTTTAGATCTCCGCGCTGGTTGCCCCAGAATCATGCAGAGCTCCGAGCGCCCAGGCTGCGTTTTTGCGTGCTTCCGGCATCGGCGAGGTCTTGAGCACGCGGATCAGAGGCTCAATGGATGGATGGCCGATGTTCACCAGGGCCGCCGCCGCTTCTTCGCCCACGGTGAGCTTTTGTAAAACCCGGCTGCTACGGTACTGGGCTGGGTTGATCAACGTGGCGTCTCCCAGCAACTCCACCAGAGGATTCACGGCGTCCGCGGCGGCGGTATGTTGTTGCCCCAGCCAGTAGGCGGCCGCGGCTTTCTGTTGCGGCTTGCCTGCACGCAACATGGCGATGTGATTGGCAATGGCATCGCCCCGCATTGCGTCAGAGGTCTTGGCCAGACGCTCGGCGCCGATACCGGTAAACACAAACAAGGTTAAGATCACGCTGAGACTCAACGCTCTTTTCCTCGCGACACGCATATCACTGCTCCTTAAGGCTCGGCACAAAGGGTGCCTCAAAGACAGGTCACATGGCTGGGAGTGGCACGTTTTGTGCCGAAGACTTAATCCGAAGTAACCCCATTAAAATACGTTGGTTACAGATAGTGACCCGGTTGCTTTTCGACCTTGAAGTGTTCGTTACCGTAATCGAATGTGCGAAACCGAACAGTGAGGGCGTTTGGACCTCGTGCGCCGCTTCAATCCAGTCCCAAGCCACTGCCCGGCGGGGTAGTGGAAGCGCATACGCTCGGAACACCAACATTGGCCCTGCCCCTCTGGGTATCGCGTACCGGTTCCAGCCCATTTCCATTCGAGCGTGGGCCGTCCGAAGATCTCCTAAAGCGGCGTGAGCTCTACGCCTAGGCGACTTACTCCTGTTGGTTCGGCGAGGAAGGGGTCGAGCCGCAGGCGTCAGAAGATCGACCCCTCACTACTGTCTCGGAAGTGAGAACCTGTACATCGGGAGAGACCTCAATGTTGATCTCCAAAAGGTAGTCGCGGGCCAAGAGCGTATGCCATAAGCCGATCGCGATGGATTTGGAGAATCGAAATTAAGGAAATCCTTGCCAAGGCTTTCAAGCAGCACCCTGGAGGAGAGCTCTTCGATTCGCTGCCGAAGATCTTGGGGTTAAGGAGGCCTTGTCGAAAAAAGAGTGGGAAGTCTTCCGAAAAAAATGCCGAGTGGCTGATTGCAGTAGGAGTAGAATCGACCTTTGGAGTCTCGGCTCAGTGCCCAAATTTGAAGAATGTCTTCAGCGGCTGGAAAAACTCGTCGATGAACTCGAGAAGGGCAACGTTCCGCTCGAGCAGGCGTTGAAACTTTTTGAAGAAGGCATGCAGCTCTCGGCTTCCTGCCGCACGGAGTTGGAGCAGGCTGAGGGCAAGGTTGAGATTCTTTTGAAGCAAAACGGCAAGCTGCAACCCGAACCTTATGAACCCTCACCTGACAAGGTTTCGGCTTCAGCTAGAAAATAGATAGGTCTCCCGCGCCTGCAGGGTGTCCTGCAGCCCAAGAAGTTCGGCGAAGCCCTCAACTGTTTCGCCCTCCACCCCAAGAAGGACGAGTGCTCAATGAAACCGCTAAGTGTCGTCATCTTACCTGGCAACGGGAAGATCGCGGAATCGCTGGCCAAATCCCTTTACAACCATTTCCGGATGGTGAATCTGGCCGGTAATCTCGACGAGCTGCGGCACGCCATTCCCCGGCACGCCGCGGACGTTGCCATCGTGGATCTGGAGCGTGTTGGAATGGCCGATGTCCTCGAGCTCCGCAAAGAGTTTTCCTCCATCAATATTGTGTGCACGCATCGGTTGGCCGACGAAGAAATGTGGACTCAGGCGCTGGCCGCGGGCGCTGTCGACTGTTGCGCAAGCTCCGATGTTCGCGCCATCGTGCTGGCTGCCAGCCACACCGGCTTCGTGACCCATGCTCACGCGGCCTGAACAGAGCACACAGTATTTCGTCATGTACCATCAAGAGGGAGCGCTGAACGCGCTCCCTTTCTGTCTCTTGCTATACTCGTCTCCTCATGCTCAAAGAGACTCTCGAGGCGGGCCAGCGCATGATCGACCAGGCCCTGGACAGGCTGTTGCCTGGTCCGGAGCAGTGGCCCGAGTCGATCCACCAGGCAATGCGGCACAGCGTGTTCGCCGGCGGCAAGCGGTTGCGCCCGGTGTTGTGCCTGGAGGCGGCGCGCTTGATCAGCAAACGACTACCGGAGGGCGTCGAGGAACTCGCGAGCGCACTGGAGATGCTGCACACTTACTCGCTCATCCATGACGATCTTCCCGCACTCGACAATGATGACTTGCGACGCGGCAAACCGACTTGTCACGTCGTCTACGGCGAAGCCATTGCGATTCTCACCGGCGACGCGCTGCAGACCCAAGCCTACGAGGTGCTCTCGCGGCTCAAGTGCCCTGCCGAAGCCAGAGTGCGAATCATCGAAGAGATTGCCCGGGGCACAGGCACGGTCGACGGCATGATCGGAGGTCAGGTCAAGGACCTCGAGGCAGAACGTCAGAGTCCGGATCCGGCAACGCTCGAGTACATTCATCGCTCAAAGACCGGCGCGCTGATTGCCGCCAGCCTGGTGAGCGGCGGGATCTATGCCGGAGGATCGGGTCCGGAGATCCAGCGCTTACGCGATTTTGGACGCTCCGTCGGCCTGGCCTTCCAGATCGCCGACGACGTGCTCGATGTGACTCAGTCGTCCGAGCAGCTGGGCAAGACGGCAGGCAAAGATGTAGCGTCAAAGAAAGCAACTTATCCGGCGGTGTTTGGGATCGAAGAGTCGCGGCGCCAGGCCGAACAACTGGTCATCGCAGGCGGCAACGCTCTCGCATCCTTCGGCGAGCGATCCCAGACGCTCAAGGACCTGGCCCGTTACCTGGTCCAGCGCACCAACTGAAGACATTCAGAGTCAACTATCTCTAGTTTATTCAATAAGATATGTAGCGACCGCCAACCGAACTTTGGCTCGGAAGAACACTCCGCCAACTTAGTGAGATCAAGAGTTGCATATGACGTCCAGGAACTTTCGTGTTACCATTTCGCCCGCAGTCAATATGGATTTGCTGTAGCGCTTCCGGCAAGAGCCTGCGTCGGAGCGTGGCAGTAAGGACGCTATTCAGCACCGCGCAGAGCAACGATCCTAAGGTGAGCGCTTTTTGCGGGAGCGCAATCCGGATCTCGAGGCCTTGCGTACTGAAGAATAGAACAAGGAGCCCATGCGGGCACTTCTGATAGGCATCGGTGCTCTATCAGGATTTGTTGCCGGCACAACAACGATCTCGATGGCGCAATATACGGGTGGCGACAAGTCCACTGCCGGGAAGAAAGCCGCGAAGTCGGAAGGTTGAAAAACATGCCTGCGAAGGCAAGAACTCCTGCAAGGGCAAAGGCGGATGCGGGACTAATCAAGGCAAGAACGACTGACAAAGGCAAAGGCGATTGCCGGACTGACGGCGAGACAGTAACCAGCCGTCTCTGATTCTAGATATTCTAGATATTTGAGGATGGTCGATCCTCGCAGATGTAATTCGAAGAAAGCATAAGGAGCTAATCCCAAATGACCAAGTCAATGCGTACAGTGCTGATGGGCGCGGCCCTGTCAGGTTTTGTTGTCGGCGTAAGCCATAGTGCAATAGCGCAAGCCAGCAGCCCCAGCCCACAGGCTGACAGCGGCAAACAAGCCACCAAGACCAAGAAAGAAAAACACGCCTGCAAAGGCCAGAACTCCTGCAAAGGCAAGGGCGGATGCGGGACCACCAAGGGCAAGAACGACTGCAAAGGCAAAGGCGAGTGCCGCACCGACGGCAAGCCGATGGCGAAAGACTAACCCGGAGCTTTCCGAATTTGGAGGGAGGGCCGGGGTACAACCAGCTGCTGGTCCTCCATTCTTTTCTTCTTGTTAGCGCCGTAGAATTACCCTAATGCCTGCCAATCGCTTCAACGGAAACACAGACTACGGCGTGGGTATCGGCCTGCGCATTCCTCACTATCGGCACATCTTCGAAAAGAAACCGGTCGTTGACTGGTTTGAGATCATCTCGGAAAACTACATGGTTGATGGCGGTCGACCGCTCAAGGTGTTGGACGAAATACTCGACCGCTATCGCGTGGTACAACACGGAGTCTCCATGTACTTTGGCTCCGCTGAGCCGCTAAACCGCGAACACCTGCGCCGCCTCAAGAGGCTGGTCGAGCGCACCCGGACGCCCTGGCTCACGGACCACCTGTGTTGGGGTAGCGTCGACGGGCGGTATTCTCACGACCTGCTGCCCATGCCTTACACCTTCGAAGCGGCTAAGAGGACCGCCCAGAAAATTCGTGAAGCCCGCGACTTCCTGGAAGTACCAATCGCCGTCGAAAACGTGAGCAGCTACGCCGAGTATCACATCTCGGAGATGACCGAGTGGGAGTTTCTGAACGAAGTGGTCGAGGACGCTGATTGCGGCATTCTACTGGACGTGAACAACATCTACGTATCATCCCGAAATCATAATTTCGACCCGCTGGACTATCTCAACAGCGTGCCCCACCAGCGGGTCGCGCAGATTCATATCGCGGGACACTCCAAGTACGAGAAATACATTCTCGATACACATGACCATCCTGTGATCAATCCGGTGTGGAAACTGTATGCCAAAGCCGTCGAGCTGGTCGGACCGACGGCGACGCTGCTGGAGTGGGACGACCTGATTCCGTCGTTCGACGAAGTGCATGCGGAAGCTCTCAAAGCCAAGAAGTATGTGCCTGAGAAATCGGCGGTGGCCTCATGAGCCTGGAACAACTCCAGCGCGACATGTTCGAAGTGATCCGCCAGCCCCTGACCGCGGAAGAGCGCATGCGCGCGCGAACCCAAGATGGCAAATCCACACACCAGATCGCCGAACGTATCATCAAGCCGAACGACCGACTGACCTCGGTGGAGAGGCTGGAGATTTACAACCGGGTTTATTGGTTCCGCATTCTCTCATCGCTGGCCGACGACTTCCCCGGTGTTCGCGCCATTCTGGGGCAACGCGCTTTCGATCGCATGCTGGTCGGGTATCTCACCGAATGTCCTTCGGTGTCTTTCACCCTGCGGAACCTGGGCTCGCGTCTGGAAAAATGGCTGGGCGAGCATCCGGAATTTGCCGGCAAGAACCAACGAATCGCGTTGGAAATGGCCCGGTTAGAATGGGCCGATATCGATGTGTTTGACAGTGCGGAGCTACCCAAGATCTCAGAGGACGATCTTGGACACCTCGGCGAAGATCCGGTTTTCCATCTGCAACCGTACCTGCGGCTTCTAGATCTGGCTTATCCGGTAGACGACCTGCTGCTCCAGATTCGCCGAGATGAAGAAGGCGAGGACCCGGAGAGCGACATCGCCAGCAACGTGGTAATCATGGAGTCTGCACCTCGGCGGCACAAGAAGCTGCGGTTGCTGCCCAAACCCAAGAAGATCTACCTGGCTGTCCACCGGCAGGAGAATGAGGTTTATTTTAAGCGTCTCCGGCCGGAAGCCTTCGCCTTGCTGCGGGCCTTAGAGCAGGGTAAACCGCTGTCTGAAGCGATTGCCGAGTCGGTCGACTGGACGCGACAGAAAGTGGAGTACATCACCGTCGGCGTGCATGACTGGTTCGCCAATTGGGCCTCGCTGGGATGGTTCTGCCAGCCGCCATCTAAACCATGAGTCGACTGCTCCAATTGATCGACCGCGCTTGGGCCCTGTTCCTGCGCGCGGCGAACTCGCTCCAATCGCCGCTGCTGCTGGCGATTCGACTCTATTGGGGCTGGCAGTTCTGGCAGAGTGGTTGGGGCAAGCTCCAGGATATCGGCAAGGTCGTAGATTACTTCACCAGCTTGGGGGTTCCCGCGCCGTCTTTGAATGCCCATTTCATTGCCATCCTGGAAGCCGGGGGCGGAATTCTGCTCATCCTCGGACTGGGATCGCGGCTGATTGCCCTGCCCCTGGTCATCGATATGGCGATGGCCTACGTCTTCGGCGATCGGGAAGCCTTGGGTTCGATCGTGTCCGACCCCGGCAAATTCTATGCGGCCGCTCCTTTTACCTTCCTGTTCGCTTCTCTTTTGATTCTGGTCTTCGGTCCAGGCTGGCTGTCCGTGGACGCTTTGATTAAGCGCTACCGTAGCAGGCGGCAAACCACAGCCGCGGCTACGCCGTGAGGCGGGCTGGCGTCGGCTCGCTCGTCGCTGCGGGACCATGGTTTCTCCTGTTGACGCTGCTTCTCGCGGGGCAATCCTGTTTCGGACAGAAGACGGATGCGCCAGCGACGCTCCTCGACGTCTCGGGCGGCGTGATCGAAGTCACGCTGCCCGGCGAGACGATGAAAGCTTCGTCGAAAGACCTGCTCACATGGATCCAAGATGCTGCTGATGCGGTATCGCTTTATTACGGACGCTTCCCGGTGCCCCATCTGACGCTTCTGGTCCGCTCGACGGATGGCTCAGGCGTCCGCCACGGGGTCACTTATCCAAAAGATGGTGGCTTGATTCACGTCTCGATCGGGCGCGATACGCCGGCGGAAGATCTGAAAGACGATTGGGTGCTGACCCACGAGATGACTCACCTCGCGTTCCCTTCGATGCCCGATGACCAGCACTGGATCGAGGAAGGCCTCGCGACATACGTCGAACCGGTGGCCCGCGCCGAGGCCGGTCAGCTATCGGTCGCAGAGGTGTGGCGATCTTTCATCCGCGACATGCCCAAAGGCGAGCCCGCATCGGGCGACCACGGACTGGACAATACCCACACCTGGGGACGAACCTATTGGGGAGGAGCTTTGTTCGCGCTCATGGCCGACGTCAAGATTCGCGAGCACACGCAGAATCGCAAGGGGCTTCAGGACGCTTTGCGGGCCATTCTCGATCATGGCGGCACCATCGATAAAGACTGGGAGATCAAGAAAGCTTTGGCTATCGGAGACCATGCGACCGGCGGCAACGTACTCCAGGATCTTTATCAGCAGATGGGCGGAAGCCCGGTGTCGGTCGACCTGCCGCAGTTATGGAACACCTTAGGGCTGTCGCTCAACGACCAAGGGCGAGTCGTGGTGAACGATCAGGCCAAAGACGCGGCTATACTCACGGCTATCACCACGGCGCGGACTGATCACCGACGGCCCTAACGACTCTCCAGTCCTTGATCGGCGCACCGATGAGCCTCCCGATATAAACATTCTGGCTTCGTCGAGTTGCTTGCGCCTGGCGACTGGGCTCTAGGACCTCATCAGCGTCGCAGAGAGAACCTCGCTTTTCCCGAATCACCCATGGCTCGCGACGCCCGCGCCACGCCCGCAGAGCCTTGAAGCGAACCGTTCATCCCTACAGGGCCTTGACCCTTTCGATATGCTCAGTAGTGAAAGCGGTAACGAATCTGCGCGTAGACTTCTCGTGGATTGTCCCAGTGGAACCCTCCGAAGGTAAGACTGTTGTCGAGTTCAACGCGATGGTTGGCAACGTTCAGGCAGGTCACCGACGCTGAAAATCGTTCGCCGAAGTCTTTGCCGGCCGATAGATCAAAGGTTGTGTGTGACGGCAAATAGTCGCCGGGAAACGGCGCGCCCGGGAGCCCGTTATGAAACCCGGAGCCGTAGTAGACGTTGGTAGAGGCGAAGCTGCGCCAGGGCAGCGTGACGTCGCCGCCGATGTTGAGCGTATCGCGCTGGTCATGATCGAGCGGACTGAGCTGGGGGAAAACAGTGAAATCGGTGAGACCGCCATTGATGGTTCCGCTGCCTTCGGCGATTTGATTCGAGTATGCAACGTGAATCCTTCCCCGCCGGGCGATGATGGGAGAGCGTACTGTGAGCTCCCAGCCGCGAATCAAGGCTTGCGAAACAGTCAGCGGGAAAAAGATGCTCGAGTCGCCAATGTTGTTGTGGTCGAGGAAATTGACGGCGTTGGTGCGGAAATTGTCGATGTCGAGATTCCAGCCACGGAATGGAACGGTGACGCCGATTTGCTTCTCCAGGTCGCGCTCTCCGTTCAGAGGAATGAAAGCCAGCCCCTGAGCCGTTGTAAAGTTGACGAGAGCCGGCCCGGACACCGTCTCCAAGGGTGGCGCCTGATAGTAATGGCCGTAGAAGGCACGGAACGTCCAATGTATCCGGGGAATCGTAAGCGTTGCTCCGAGGCGCGGGTTGATGGTGTTTTCCTCAATCGGCGCCACCACCGAGGCAGCGTTGAAACTGCCTTCCGAGAAACGCGTGGGCCGCATGCCCGCGATCAGAGTCAGCCATGGCACAGGAGTGAATTTCTCGTCAATGAAAAACGTCTCCTGGTTGGCTGTCGGGTGCTCCGTATCGAGAATGGACGGATTGCCGGTGCCATCGTTGAAGATCGCCCCGAAGGTCTGATTGTCGGACTGGTAGAAGCTGAAGAAGCCCGCCTGGAGGTTGTTCTTCAGGAAACTGGCGGTCAATGTGGCTTGGCCGCCAACGTACGTTGAATCACGGTCCTGCGTCGTGGCAACCGGAATGTCGGTGGGCAGGCTCGCGTAGTTCCCGCTGTTGTAGTGATAAAACGGAGACACAGTCAACAACAGATGCGAATTGAAGTTATGGACCAAGGAGAAGATCAGACCGGCATCCGCTTCGTGCTGGCCATCGCGCAGGCCGATGCTCGGAAACTGAGGCGAGAAGTTGTTGGCTGCGATGGATCCATTTTCAATGTCGTTGGGGTTGGGATCGTAGGGGATCTGGTAGTAGTCCCTGCGCAGCGATGTGACCAGGCGAAGCTGGTTGGCAGGATTTACGTTGAAGATGAAAGACCCGAACCCGCCATATCCATTTTCCGCGTCATGGACGACCTGAGGAACAGGTGGCTGCAGCCCGAGATTGCTGCGGTTCCCGTTGACGCTGACGTAATACGCGAAACGTTGCGTGTGGCTGCCGAAGCTGAGATCAACATCGCTCTGATAGAAATTGCCGGCACTCAAAACCAACTCGGCCTGGTTGTTGCGCTCAAAGCCGGTGCGAGGCGAGACGTTGAAAACGCCGTAAGTTCTGTCGCCAAATTCTGCGCCATAGCTGCCGCGGTTGGCTTCTAGATAATCGATGTCATTGGGGTTAAACTGCGGGCCAACGTTCACCGCGACGGCGGTATTGATAACGGGTACGCCGTCCAGAAGCCACATGGTCTGGTGGCCGCCGCGGATATGCAGCATGTCATGCGTAAAATAAGCTCCGGGCACGAAGTCCGTGATCATGGCAAGACTGTTGGTTCGGCTCGCGCCGGGGGTTCGCTCGATATCCGTGCGGTTAATCAGCGTTGTTGGAGTCGCCGTGTCCGTCGGCACTACTTCGGATTGTCCGGAAACCGTGACTGTTTCCTTGATGCCCGCCAAAGCCAGCTGAAAGTGCAAAACAGGCTCCGTGCCCGACTCCACCATCACCGTCTGGGCGGTTTGCGCAAAACCCTTGCTGGCCACAGTCACCGTATATTCACCCAGCGGGACTCCCATCGACAGAAACTCGCCGTTCGCGTCCGTGGTCAGATCCTTCGTCCATTCAGACGACTTGGATTTGATCGTCACGCTTGCGCCTTGAATAGGTCGATGCTGAGGATCGTGCACTACGCCGCGAACAGAGCCGAAAGGCGTGGCAAGAGCCAGGCAACTCAGGAAAAGTAAGACAGCCGAAAAGATCGCAATCCGTCGCATAACATTTTTCTCCACTTTGCGGGTTCGAACCGCGCATGTTGTCTAGCTCACGCCAAAGCGCAGACGTTCCGTGCACGTCCACGACGTGAGACCAGAAACAGAGGTTGCGGGTCTGCGGCAGGCTGAGTTGTCGTTCCGGGAAGATCAGATAGGCGACTCGCCGAAGCCCAAAGCTCCGCGTAAATCACAAAGGTTCTTACTTCTGAGTCTCGCGTGGAAGGTCAGGCGGTAGGAGGGCCGCGATCGGTGTGCGAAGAAAAACCGGTGCTCGAGAAAACAACGGAGACAACGGACAGAGTCTGATCGAGGATCGCCGGCTGCGGCAACGAGGAAGCCGTGGTCAACGATACAGCGTCTGTGCGATGTCCGAACTGGCAGCAATCCATGGGGCAGTTCTGCGTCGAGGGTAACGCTCGCATCGCCGGACCATCGGTCGTGGGCGGCGACGTTTCTTCCGCGTCATGGTGATGCATCATCTCGCAGTGCGGCTTCTGCGTCTTCTGTTCTTCGATCCGATGACACCCGACCATCTGCTTAACGTGTTCGCAGGTTGACGCCGCCAGTAGAGGCGAAACCGACGAAAACATCAGCGACGCAATAGCCGAGATCGAAATCAATCGCCGCATAAATTAAGAGGCTTGCAATATAGGCCCAACCGCTACTCTAAATCAACGGGATTCCAGAAGCCAAGGTCTTGCTGCTTCGCAAGCGATGACTAATCTGCGCGTTATCAATGAGATAAGGATGTGCCGCAATGGGAATCCGAATCGTGGGCGGAGCAGCATCGGCTAATTTACTGGATAGCCAGCTTCTTCACGCCCACAGCGAGTTTGCCCAAATAGAAATAAACTGCAGGGGTCACAATCAGCGACAGCACCATCGAAATCAGCACTCCGCCGATCACGGCAATCGCCAGCGGTTTAAGCATCTCTGATCCGGCACCAATCCCGAACGCCAGGGGCAACATGCCGGCGACGGTCGCAAGCGCCGTCATGAAGATGGGCCGGAGGCGACGGCGGCCGGCTTGGATCATGGCCTCCGCCGGCTCCAAGCCGGCGCGAGCATATTTCTGATTTGCGTCGAGCAGCAATATCCCGTTCTTAGCCACGATGCCGATCACCATGATCACGCCCATGTAAGAGGCCACGTTAATCGTCGTATGGGTGATAGTCAGCGCAAGCAAGACACCCGCCGTCGAGAGCAAGGCCGAGGTCAGAATAGCGACGGGCGCGGAAAAGCTCCTGAACTCGAACAACAACACCGCAAACACCAGCACCACAGCCAGGGTCAGCACCTTGGCCAGATCACCATAATCTTTTTGCTGTTGCTCGTACTTGCCGCCATAGACGACTCGAATTGAGGAGGGCAGGTGAAAATCGGCAACGGCCTTGCGCACTCTCTGCATGGCCTCGCCGAGATGCATCCCTTCGAGTCCCGCGGTGATTTCAACTTTGCGCTGAAGATTCTCTCGTCGGATTTCCGTCTGGCCGGGCAGCTCAACCACCTGCGCCAGCGTTCCCAGGGTGGCGGTCTTACCCGTGGAACTGGTCAGCAGCGTGTGGTTCATAGCATCAAACGAGGAACGGTTCTGGTCGGGAAAGCGAACGCGAATGGTATACGCGCGATTGTTGGCTACCAACGGACTGGCTGCGGGAACGCCGTCAAGGATTGCCGTCGCGTCGGTCGACACCTCTTCGGGAGTGAACCCTGCCTTGCCAGCAACGGCGGGATTGATGTTGAATTGCGACGCCGGTCCACTGATGGTGTCTTCAATCCCGTTCTTGATGTCGACAATGTGGTCGGTGCCCGAACTGTCTTTCCCGGCCTTGGCTATGGCATCGGCGACCCGAGGCGCTGTCAGCTGCAGCAGCTTGGCGTCGGCAGAAAACAATTTCACCACGACGTCCTGCGGTTCGCCGGTCAAGTCCCCGATCATGTCCTGGAGAAGCAGCGGAAACTCCACCAGCACGCCCGGCAGTTGCTGATTGATTCTGCCACGCACGTCGGCGATCACTTCATCAACATCGCGGTCTCGCCTGGATTTCAGCTTGACAGTAAGGTCACCCCGATGAGCTTCGGTCACTGCCGAAAGCCCAAGCTCGAGTCCGGTGCGACGGGAAGTGCTCTCTACTTCCGGCGTACTGTGGAGAATGCGCTCGATCTGCGCCACCATGCGATCGGTCTCTTGTAAGGAGCTGCCTGCCGGCGTCCAGTAATCCACAATGAAGCCGCCTTCGTCCATTCTGGGCAGATCTTCGGAATCGAGGATTACGTAGCACACGAGGGATAACGCCACCAGGGCCGCGCATCCAGCGCCCAGCCACAGCGGACGATCGAGCGCCCGCTTGAGCCAGCGCTCGTAGAACTCGATAATGCGGCCGAGGAGGCCGGTCATGGCCGCTTCCTCCGCGGCCATCAGTTTGCGGACCTCGTGGTCGACATCGCCGCTGGCCTCAGCCGGTAACGCTACGTTGGTTCGCTTCGGGCGCAGGAGATAAAGGCTAAGTGTGGGCGTCCACGTCAAAGCGAGCGCCAGCGATGTGAGAAGGGCTGCGCACATCGTCACCGCCAACGCGCTGAAGAACGTGCCCAAAACACCTGTGATCGTGATCAGCGGCAAGAACACGACGATCGGCGCGAGCGTCGAACCCACGAGCGGCACCGTGATCTCCGATAGCGCGCTGCCGATCGCCTCCCGCCTTCCCTCACCGGCATCGCGGTGCAAGACGATGTTCTCCACAACTACGATGGCGTCATCGATCACCAGCCCAACCGCGGCCGCAAGGCCACCGAGCGTCATCAGGTTAAAGCTTTGGCCCAGCAGCTTGAGGACAATGCAGGTGATCAGCAGAGTAATCGGAATCACAAGTCCCGCGACCAGTGAACTCCTCCAGTCGCGCAGAAAAGCGATGACGACCAATCCGGAGAGCACAAGCCCTACCAGGATTGCGTCTCTTACGCTCTTGATGGATTCGCGAACGATGCCCGATTGATCGTAGAATCTGTCAAGACGTATGCCCGGTGGCAGTGTACGACGGAGGCTCTCAACTTCTTTATAGACCTCATCGGCGACAGCCACCGTGTTGCTATCGGGCTGGCGGTTGATGCTCAGAAGCACCGCCTCTTTCCCGTTGGCCCTCACGATCGTGTACACCGGCTTCTCCGAGCCGTGGACATCCGCGACATCGCCGATCCGCACGGGTATACCCGCTGGAGTGTTCTTGATCACCGTCCGTTGAAGATCTTCGGGCGTGTGCGCCTGCGCGTTCACCAAGCCGAGCACAAGTTGATGATTTCGTTCAAAGAGTCCAGGTGAATCGATCAAGTTGGTCTTGCGGACTGCATCCAGAATGTCGGTGACCGTGATCGACGTCTCCAGCAGCTTGGCTGGATCAGGCGTGATCTGCACTTCCGGCTCTTTGCCACCCTGTACCAGAACCGTGGCAACTCCATCGAGCCGGTTGAGCCGGGGCGCTATGTCATACGTAGCTAGCTCCCACAATTGCGTTTGCGAAGCCTGATCGGAAGTGAGGCTGTAGCCAAGAATCGGGAACGAAGCAAAGGTGAGCCGATGGGTTTCGACCTTGGTCCCCGGCGGCAGTTCGGACTGTATCCGCGCCAGCGCGGAGTCCACGCGCTGGAGAGTCTGGAACATATCCGCGTCCCAGTTGAAATACAGATCGACTTCGGCTTCGCCGCGGCTAGTGATCGAGCGTACGGATTCCAGCCCCTGAACACTGTTGACAGCCTGCTCCACGGGACGGGTGATCGTGACCATCATTTGGTCGATGGGCATCACGCCGCTATCGATGCCGATCACGATCCGTGGAAAATTCGTTTCGGGAAAGACGGAAACCGGCACCGACTTCGCCAGATACGCACCCACCAGCGCCAACACCACGATCACGAAGATCACCGACGTGGAGTGGCGAGCGAACCAGTCGCGGCGCTTGAGAACTGGGGCGGCGTGCACGCCGTTGCTGATCTGGGCTTCGTCTGCCATCCCGGTCAGTCCTTGGCCTTGTCGTCTTTGCCAGCCTCGCCATCGCCGTTGGCAGCCGAGGGTCTCTCGACTTTGACCTTGGTCTTGTCGGGCAGGCCGTATGCGCCCTGGCTCACAACCTGCTCGCCCGGTTTGAGCCCGGAGACGATCTCGACCTTATCCTTATTGTGGACACCAGTCTTCACATCGCGGGCCTGAGCCACGCTCTCGGCGTCCACCACCATCACTTGCGCATCGTCGGCGCTCGCGTTCACGAGAGCCGAAGCAGGAACTACAACGGCGTCTTTCACGGTCCGGGCCACGATCGAAAGCTGAACCGTCATTCCCGGACGCAACGGCTGGTCGCGATTCGTCATCTCGACCCAGATCTCGACGGTGGTGCTGTTGAGATCGAGCGCCGGACTCACCAGCGTTACGGTCCCGGTCATTTCTTGGTCGGAACCGGCAAGCGTAATCGTGGCTTTGTCTCCTTTACGCAGCAACATTGCATCGCTCTGGGGAACATGTGCTTTCGCGATGATCCGGGACAGATCCATCACCGTCACCAGCGGAATCGTGGTCGAGGCCATCTCACCCGGATACAACGGACGATCGGTGACGTAGCCGTCAATCGGGCTGCGGATTTCCGAATAGCTCAACTGAGCCTCCGCGCCCATCAGCTTGCCCTTGGCCGACGCCAGTTGACCTCCCGCTGCCTTCAGCGTCTGCTGCTTGCCGATCGCGTTCAGCGAATCCAGGTGTTTCTTGGCGATGTTGTACTGGCTCCGTGCCTGGGCCAGCGCCACAGCTGCCTGGTCCAGGTCTTTGCGCGGCAGCGCGCCTTGCTTGTACAGGTCTTCGCGACTGGCGTAGAGCTTTTGCTGAGCATCGAGAGCCTGGCCGGCGGTCTGGGCTTCCAGTTCCGCCTTCTGGCTATCCTCAGGCAGTGTCGCCCCGACGCTGGTGTCATGGGCCGCCTGAGCCTGATCGTAAGCACCTCGGTTGTCCATGGCCGCCGCCAAGAGATCGCGGTTTTCGAGCTCCGCCAACAACTGTCCTTTGTGGACTTTTTGTCCGCGGGTGATCAGGAACCTCTTGACCGGCGCGTTGATCTTAGGAGTAATCGCCGACTGGGCAATCGGAAACACGATGGCCTCTGCGATAACGACCTGCGAAATGCTACCTTTTTCAGCCGGAGCCGCTTGGACTGTTACCAGCGGGGCCGCATCGCCTTGATTCTTGCCGCAGCCTATTGCCAGTACCAAGCAGACCATTCCACCCAGCAGGAACTTGGCGGCCGGCGCCTTGTAGAAGCGATTCGACGTCATAGATTCGACTGGACTTACATTGTACCCGTTAGGGTTTGTAGATTGGCCAGGGCCAATCGATAGCGGAACTGCCCATCACTGAAGCTGTTCTGCGCCTGAGTTAAGGCGTTTTGCGCATCCACGACCTCTAGGGCTGTCGCTTCTCCACCCTGATAGCGCAGCGTGTCGAGGCGTAGGCTCTCGGCGGCCAGTTCAGCCGAACTCTTCAGCAACTCCAGCTCGGCACGCGCAGCTTCCGCTTCGTGATAAACAGAACGCATATTGGCGAGCAGCTGCCGCTGGGCAAGAGAGAGTTCCCGCTTCGCTTGCTGCTGTTTCAGATCGGCCTGAACTAGCTTGCTGCGATTGGCGCCCCAGTTCCAGATGGGGATGTTCAGAGTGGCGGTCGCGGCGTAGCCCAGATTCTGCACGCCATCGGTGCGCGTGGCAAAATGATTGGCATCGATCCCGTAGAAGTAGTCGATCGTCAGCGTAGGATAGAAACTGCCGCGCGCGGCTGACACCTCGTAGCCCGCGGCCTGGACCGAGGCGGACGCGGCCCGCAGCTCGGGGTTCTTGACTTCGGCGGCCCGGGTCACTTCTTCAAAACTCTCGAGTGGCGGCGCCAGTTGCGTGTCGTCGACGACGGTAAAGTTCTCGTTGAAGTTAGGAAACAGAAGGACGGCGAGATCGAGCCGACTCTTCTCCATGGTCAATTGAGCTTCCCGCAAATCGCGCTGCCGATCTTGGTAGTGGAGCTGGGCTTTGATCACATCGGCGCGCGCCACTTCACCGCCGCTTTCGAGTTTCTGGCTGAGGTGCAGGAAGTTTTCGGCTTCCAGAGCCGCCTCTTCGACAGTCGCGTACTTGTGCTGCGCGGCCACCAGCCCGTAGTAGCTCTGAACCACGGTCACCACCAGCCCGCGAGCAGCGATCTCCGATTTGGCGCGGGCTACAGCGTCGAGCGCACGGGCGCGACGATAGTCTGCAAACTGGGAGTACCCCACGACCTGGTGTACGTCTCCCTGGCTCAGATATTCATGCACTCCGTTGTTCGCAAGAAAGATGCCGGTTGGCGTCCCGTTGCCTTCCGTGTAGATGTAAGTGGTGTTGTAGTTGACGGAAGGCAGCAAGACGGCGCGTGCCTGAACGTTGTCCTGATGCGCCAGACCCTGCTCGGTGAGCGCCGATTGGAACTGAACGCTATTGGTCTTGGCCCGGGCCAAAGCGTCCTGTAACGTCAGCGTTAAGGGCGGCTGCGTAGAGGCCTCTTGCGCGTGCGCATGGAAGTAACCCCCGGCAAAAAGCAAACCGGCGGCAAACACACGAAATAATGCGAGCATTCTTTGGAACAAGTTCGACCTCCTCATGATTTCGATGGTGGCTAGTATATTTATTCTTTGACTCCATGAATTCATGAAAAGGCTAGGTTTGCGCTATGATGGGTGCATAGGATCATGAAAAAGCAAGGGTTCATGCTGCTGTGGCATCGATCCGGCCTGTGGTTGGCTGCGGTAGCTCTGCTGGCCTCGGGTTTGCTGCCGGCGTTCTGCCCCCTAGGACGCCTCGCGATCGACGCTTCGGCGTGGACTGCCGCTCCTCACTCCGGCTGTCATGACTCCTTGCCGGCGACTCCTCAGTCACCGGCGCCGCGTCAAGTTTGTTGCGCGACCCCGCCCGCAGCACAGGCTTCACCCTCGTCGAGTTACGCCACGCCTCCACTACTAAGCTCCGTGCTCAAAAAAGACGATTCCCTACTTGTCCTGCTCTTGCCGGCTGTTCCCGAGTCCAACCGTGTCTCGGACATTCTCCCGCCTGGACAAGACGTGCTGCGCGTATAGTTTTCATCCAATTCTTCCCAATTTGTTCTCGGCTTACACGCCTTTGTCTGGCGTAGCGGGCTTGTTGTTTATCGCAAACCTTCACGAAGTTTGAGGTTTCATGTACCGGCAGGTTTCATACTTCGCATACATCTTGCTTATCGTCTCTCTCTCTTCGCACGCGGCGGCCCAGGAGGCCCCGCAGGTGGACAGCCATCACGAGTCGGCGTCGACGACGGCTCCCGCAACTTCCTCCGACGACGGTCACGATATGCAGATGCCGGGCATGGCAGGAACCATGAGACGCCAAGTGCCCGAGACGTTCATCGATGAGATACTCCAACACTCGACTTCCGGGACCAGCGCCCAGCCCAACTCCGTCCCCCAGCCCATGATCATGACCGGCGCGGGCAAATGGATGTTCATGTTCCACGCCGAAATCTTTCTCAACCTCGAGCAGCAGACGGGGCCCAGCGGCGGTGACAAATTCTTTTCCACCAACTGGTTCATGCCCATGGCGCAACGCTCCCTCGGTCCTGGGCAGCTGACGCTGCGCAGCATGCTCAGCCTGGAGCCAGGAACGATAACCGATCGTTTTTACCCGGAACTATTCCAGCAGGGCGAGACCGCTTTCGGCCGGCCTCTCGTCAATGGTCAGCATCCCCACAACTTCTTCATGGAACTGGCCGCGCTTTATGACCTGAAGATCAGCCCGCGTGCCCTTCTCTCCTTCTATGCAGCGCCGGTTGGCGATCCCGCGATGGGGCCGACGGCGTATGCGCATCGCATCTCCTCGTCGGAGAATCCGCTTGCGCCTCTCGGACATCACCTCGAGGACTCGACCCACATCGCGTATGACGTAGTCACCACGGGGTTGACCTACCGATGGATCCGCGTTGAGGCTTCCGGATTTCACGGGCAGGAACCAGGTGAGTCTCGCTGGGGACTTTCTTGGGGAGCCATCGATTCCTGGTCCACGCGCGTGACCGTCCAGCCGGGGCAGAACTGGAGCGCCCAGTATTCTTTCGCCCACCTCACCAGTCCGGAAGCGCTTGAGCCGCAAAACGACATCCAGCGCATGACGGCTTCGGTTACTTATAATCGTCCGCTGGCTCGAGGCAACTGGGCCAGCACCGTCCTTTGGGGCAGAAACCACGTGCTGCCCTCCGGCGAAAACTTCAACAGCTACCTGGCCGAATCCACCTTGCGCTTCACCACACGTGAGTACGTGTGGGGACGCATTGAGAATGTAGACCGCACCAATGAGCTCTTGCTCGCCGGCCAACCCCAACCTCCGGGATTCCAGGAGCGATTCCTGGCTCGCATCCAGGCCTACACCGTCGGATATGATCACGATTTCCATTTCCTTCCTGGCCTAGCCACCGCTCTTGGCGCCGAAGTCACGTTCTACGGAAAGCCGGCGTTCCTGGACCCCATTTACGGACAGCATCCCCTGGGAGCAATATTGTTTGTGCGACTGCGGCCCACGGGCAGCACGCACTCGTCGCATTAAGGAAAAGTGCATTCATGCCAACACCGCGTCGCAGTTTTCTCGTAGCAGGTTCCGCGCTGATTACGTCCACCTTCGTCGAACCCCTGTCGTCTTGGGCCGCGCAAGCCAAGGTCACGAAGCGGCCAGAAGAGGACGAAGATGTATCCACGAATGAAGACCTCATGCGTGAGCACGGTGTGCTCAATCGGGTATTGCTGATCTGCGACGATGGCATCCGCCGCATCTCGCGCAACGAAAAGTTCGACACGGATGTGATCACGAAATCCGCCGAGCTCATCAAGCGCTTCATCGAGGACTACCATGAGAAGTTGGAGGAGAACCATCTATTTCCGCGCTTCGAGAAGGCCGGAAAACTCGTGGATCTGGTGAAGACCTTGCGGGCCCAGCACGCGGCCGGGCGCAATGTAACCGACAGAGTCCTGGCTTCGGTGAAAGCCAGGCGACTTAGCAACTACCAGCGCGTCGCTGGCAGCTTTCGTGCGCATGTATCGCCCTCACGAAGCACGTGAAGATACCGTGCTGTTCCCCGCTCTCCACGACATCGTCAGCCGCCACGAATACGATGCGCTGGGCGAGCAGTTTGAAGCCATCGAGCGCAAGACCTTTGGCGGCGACGGCTTCGATATGGCGGTCGACCAGGTGACCGCTCTCGAGAAACAGCTGGGCATTTACGACCTGGCCCAGTTCACTCCCAAATGAAGCGGCGCTTTTCAGCCCGGAAGACCGCGGCGTGTCAGCAGGTAAACCGCGAAGGTCCCGAGCCAGTGCGAGCCGACGTAGTCGTCACCGCTGATGGCGGCGAGTCCGGCCTGCGCATGAGCTTCCGCCAGCGCGCACAACGGCGCTCCGCGAGGGTCGCTCGCCGGCAAGCCGGATCGAATGCCCTCGAGCGCCCACGCTCGACTGAGGTTCAGTCCGTCGAGATGGGAGAACTTGGGATCTCTGCGGTCCGCTGAGATCGCCGGCTGCAACTTCACCGGCGGTTGCGGGAAGAATCCGCTGAGCCACGTCGCAAATGGTTGAGGCTTGAGGATGCGGCGCATCACATCGGCTTCCATGAGTCCGGGTGAAAGAAAATCTTCGCCGGAAGGTTCGTAGTCCAGGGGGCAATTCTTGTCGTTGAGGTAGAAATCTCGGCCGCGCCCGATCAGCAGATCCAGAAACGCGGGATCGTCGCGTCCACGCGCATAATCGATCAGGAGCCCCAGGGCGAATGCTGTCTGACTGTGCTCGCCGGAGCGGACAGGATGCTGTAACTTCGGTAGCCACTCACTCAGCCGCCGCTTCACCTCGAGCTCAAGAGAAAGCAGGTTCCGAGCCAGATCGGCGGCCATCGAATCGTTCCACTCATGCAGCTCGAGAGACAGTTCGAGGAGCCAAGCTAAGCCATAAGGACGTTCGAAGGCCTGCCTTCCCTCTCCTTCCAGATATGCGACCTCACCAGCGATATTCTCCCAGGTGAGGTTTGCAAGCAGTGCGGCCCGGGCCGCCGGGGCAAACGACGCATGCGGCAGCAAACGCGTTAATCGCGCCAGCAGCCAATGGTTGTGGACAGCCGAATGCCAGTCATAACACCCGTAGAACGCTGGGGTCAGACGGCGCGGCGGCAGCACATCGGCGTTGGAACTGAGCAGGTGGCTGACTTTGGTCGGATACTCGCGATGCACACAACCCAAGGAGAGCGCGGCGATCCGCTCTGCCAAAGCCATATCCAGTGTCTTCACAGTCCTCGCCTCCAGCGACTTCGGTCATAATCTATAGCACACGCTTCGGCTGGCAATTTCCCAAAAGCACATTTTCGAGTTAGCCTGAAGGACCTGAGGGAACTTGCACCGCGAGCCCGCGCACAACAACTCTTATGGACTTCGACCAACTCAACACGTTTCTCGAAGTAGCCAAGCTGGGCAACTTCTCCCGCGCTGCCGAGAAAGTTCTACGCTCTCAACCCGCCGTCAGCGCGCAAATCCGACAACTCGAACAGGAGTACGGACAGAAGCTCTTCGACCGCAGCGCTAGGCGCGTGCGTCTGACCCCGGCCGGCGAAGTAGTGCAGGAATACGCCCGGCAGATGCTGGCCCTGCGCGGCCACTCCCTGCACGCGGTATCAGACCGCCACGGCACCCCTGCCGGCACACTCTCCATCGGCGCCAACGAGGGCACGTTCCTCTACGTGCTGCCCGACGTCTTCAGCAAGTATCACCGCAAGTTTCCCAAGGTCCGCATCAGTGTGTATCGAAGTTTCACCCACAAGGTCACGGAGAAAGTGGAAGAAGGTGTGGTGGACCTGGGAGTGGTCACACTCCCCGTTAAATCGCCCAGCCTTGAAGTCACGCCGGTATTTCGCGACCGCATTCTGCTCATGGTGGGCCGCGGCAGCCCGTTGTTTGCGCGGAAGTCGGTAACGCTCGAAGAATTCGCACAGCAGCCGGTCATCGTACCCAAAACAGGCTCGATTCGACGGCTGATCGAGAAACATCTCCGACCTTTTCGCGAAGACCTGAGCATTACCATGGAACTTACGAGCGTGGTGATGATCAAACGTTTTGTGGCGTCCGGGCTGGGTGTATCTCTGATCTGCGCCAGCTTCGCCCGCGACCGTGTGCGCACCGGGGAAGCACGCCTACTGTCGATCGAAGGTCTGGATTTGTGGCGTGAATTAGCGTTGGTGTATCGCAAAGATCGCAGCCTGCCGCTGGTCGCATCGTCGTTTGTTGAGCTGGCGCGGCGCGAGCTCGCGCCGTAAGACACGTGAAGGAGTTAAGCCGATGTGCAGAAACATCAAAATGCTTTTCAATTTCGATCCGCCGGTCACCGATGAGGAGATTCGCGCGGCTTCGCTCCAGTTCGTACGCAAGATCAGCGGCTTCAACAAGCCCTCGAAGGGAAACGAAGCGGCGTTTCTGACTGCTATCGACGAGGTCGCCGCTGTTTCAACCCGTCTGTTGCGTTCGCTCGAAACCACCGCGCCTCCCAGAAATCGTGAAGAAGAAGCCGCCAAAGCCAAAGCGCGCGCGGCCGAGAGATTCGGCACGTAGCACTTCCCCGGGATCACAAAGACAGGGCTCAATCCCAGGCGCCGGGGATTGGCGCGCTCCAAGCTCATCCCCCGGAATTTTGAATCCACCCGATCCAAATTCCTTATTTCCTTTTTGTTGGCGCACCGTTTATCACTGCTCCTATGATGCGAGCAGGTTGCGCACAAGGACATCCCGACCATGATGCTTGCGGAACCGGCTTCCTTGCTCGTCTTGGCGAGCGAGGATCCCACGAGGTCGTGGCGCGCGCGCTGGCGGCGTTAGAGAAGCTGACACATCGCGGAGGCGTTGACGCGGATGGTGCCAGCGGCGATGGCGCCGGCCTGCTCACATCGATCCCGCAACGATTTATTCGCCGCGCAGCTGAGGCTTTGGGCATCGTGCTTCCCGGCCCGTTTGGCTTGGGCATGTTGTTCCTGCCTGCGCAGGATGCAAGTCGCGTTCGGCGTGCTCTTGAGCCGCTGGCTCGAGAAATGGGATTGACGGTTCTCGGCTGGCGCGAGGTTCCAGTGAATTCCTCTGTGCCCGGCTCGCGCGCTGCCGAGACCCTTCCTGCGATCTGGCAATGCTTTCTGGCTGCTGACGACGCGAGCGATCTTGAACTACGTCTCTTTCTCTTCCGCAAATATGCGGAAACGGAATTCAGCGAAAGCATGTACTTCGCCTCGCTTTCCACACGTACCGTCGTATACAAGGGCCTGCTCTCGCCCTGGCAGCTGCCGCTGTTCTATCCGGACCTTCTTTCGCGCGACTTCGAGACGGCGGTCGCCATTTTTCACCAGCGATTCTCGACCAACACGCGGCCGGCGTGGCCCTTGGCGCAGCCATTTCGCTTCCTGGCTCACAATGGCGAAATCAACACCATTGTCGGCAACCGGCGCTGGATGCGCGCCCGCGAATCTCAGATTCGCTCGTCGTTCAAAGCCGGTGTTTGGTTTAACGCTCTTGAAGAAGACGTCAGCGACTCCGCCAGCCTGGACAACGCGCTCGAAATTCAAGTGCGCCAGGGGCATCCTCCGCACACGGCCATGCTCTCATTGGTCCCGCCGGCTTTTGAGTCCGACCCCCGTCTTGCTCCCCATATCAGAAAGTATCTCGATGCCATGGCCTCTGCTTTTGAACCCTGGGATGGACCTGCCGCGCTGGTTTTTAGCGACGGACGGATCGTCGGCGCCAAACTTGATCGCAACGGCCTTCGCCCTCTGCGCTACGTGCGCACGTCGGATGGCTGGATCGCCGCCGGCTCGGAGGCTGGCATCGCCGACTTCGATTCGCGAAAGATCGTAGAACGCCGCCGCCTTGGTCCGGGCGAAATGCTCATGGTCGATCTCGACGAGGGCGCTTTTCTGGGCCACGGTGAACTGCTTCGCCACATCGCGGATGAGCCATCGCATGTGCGCGCACGGAGACCCGAACCACTGCCGGCGATCTGGGGATCGGAGATCGCGATCGACGAGCCCAACCAGATGGCGGCGGCTGTGGGCTGGAGTGAGGACCAAGTCCGTTATCTGCTCGATCCCCTGGCTTCGGGCAAGGAAGCCATTTGGAGTATGGGCGACGATACGCCGCCGGCCTTCATGTCCAAGATCAAGCTTCGTCGCACGGTTTGGGATTACTTGAAACAGCGCTTTGCTCAGGTTACCAATCCGCCTATCGACCCGTTGCGCGAAGCACACGTCATGTCGCTGAAGACGCGGCTGGGTGACAGAGTTATCTCCGAATCGCCGGTGCTCAGGGAGCGTCAGGTTTTTTTCCTCGAGAACCGCCTGTCGCCGAGTGAAAGGATCGACGTTACGTTTGACTCCGCACGCGGCGTGGCCGCTGCATACCAGGCGCTCGAACAGATTCGCAACCAGGCGCGCTGGGGCAGCAACGCTCGGCCCAGCTTGGTAGTTCTGAGCGACCGCAGCTTGAACGGCACGCGCGCGGCTCTTCCCATTCTCTTGGCGGCGGCCGCAGTCTGGCAGGAGATGGCAAGCAGCGGCAATTTCCACATCCCGCTGGTCGTCGAAACGGCGCAAGCGCTCGATACGCACCATATCGCCATGTTGATCGCCGTAGGCGCCACAGCTGTCTGCCCGTTCCTCGCCTTCGAGCTCGCGGACGCGCGGAATCCAAACGGTGCGGTCAACTACCACTCCGCTGTCAATGCCGGCCTGAAGAAAGTGCTTTCGCGCATGGGTATCTCCACGGTGGCCAGCTATCGCAACGCCCAACTGTTCGAGGTGGTAGGTCTCGATTCGCGTTTGTGCCGCGAGTTCTTCGAGGACGCGCCGCGCTTCGCGGGAGCCGCATCACTCGAAACGATTCTTGGCGACTATTTGCACAATCACAGGCTGGCCTACACCGACCACAAGGGCCTTCGCGACGCCGGCTTCTTTCGCTTCCGCAAGGAGGGCGAGCTGCACGGAACCTCGCCCGAGCTGATGCGGAAGCTGCAGATGTCGCTGAAGAAGGGAGATGCCGATAGTCATCAGCAATACGAAGAAATGGCCTTCACCCGCGAGCCGGTTGCGATCCGCGATCTGCTTTCCATCGTCTTCCCGCGTAGCACCCAGATCGACGATGTCGAGCCCGAAGCCGAACTGATTCGCCGTTTCAGCACTCAGGCAATGTCGGTAGGCGCGATAAGTCCGGAAGTGCACCGTACGCTGGCTCGAGCCATGAACCGGATCGGGGCCCGCAGTAATACCGGAGAAGGAGGTGAGGATTCAGCGTTGTACTCCAAGGAGCCCGAGGCCGCTTGCCGGGTCAAACAGGTGGCCTCGGGGCGTTTTGGCGTGACTGCCGAATATCTGGTGCACGCGCGGGAAATCGAAATCAAGATGGCACAAGGCTCCAAGCCGGGCGAAGGCGGACAGTTGCCCGCCGTCAAGGTCACTCCCTATATCGCGCACCTGCGGCGCGCCGTGCCAGGCATGGCCCTGATCTCGCCGCCCCCGCATCACGACATCTACAGCATCGAAGACCTGGAGCAGTTGATTCATGATCTACGAGAAGTGAATCCTGAAGCACGGATCGGAGTGAAGCTGGTTGCCGGCGCAGGCGTTGGTATCATCGCTGCGGGAGTCGCCAAGGCCGGCGCAGAGGTTATCACCATCAGCGGGCACGACGGTGGCACCGGCGCCTCCCCGCTCAGCTCCATCAAGAACACGGGCTTGCCTTGGGAGTTCGGGCTGCGTGACGCTCATCGCGTCCTGACCGAAGCCGGCTTGCGGCCTCATGTGCGGCTGAGAGTGGACGGCGGCCTCAAGTTTGCGCGCGATGTGGTTATCGCCGCCCTGCTCGGCGCCGATGAGTTTGGCTTCGGTACCGCTGCCTTGCTGGCCATCGGTTGCGTGATGGCCCGGCAGTGTCACCTAAACACCTGTCCTGCAGGCATTGCAACCCAAGACGAAGCTCTGCGCGCGCGATTTGCCGGCAAGCCGGAGATGGTAATCGCGTTCTTTCAGTCGATGGCCACCGAGGTGCGCACACTGCTGGCGCGACTAGGAGCACGCACGTTGCGCGAAATCGTGGGGCAAACCGAGTTCCTGCGCCCGCGACATGCTTGCGGATCGGCTTGGATCGAAGAGCTGCTGCGACCGCCGACTAAGTCGCCCGACTGTCCCGGCGTCGATCGCCGCAGCCAGGGCCTAGCCGGCGAACTCACCCACCTGCTTCACCACGGTACCGTGCCGCTCGCAGGCGCGTTTCCTATCATCAACGCCGATCGTAGCATCGGCGCGCAATTGAGCGGCGAGATCATCCGTCGATTTGGCGCCGCCGCGCTCGAAGCTGCGCCCGTTGATCTCAACTTTCATGGCACTGCCGGGCCGAGCTTTGGCGCGTTTCTGACCGCGGGGATAAATCTCCATCTATCCGGTGAAGCCAACGACTACGTGGGCAAGGGACTAAGCGGCGGAATCATCTCGATCGACGCCGGCGCTGAAGCCTCGCTGCGTGGTGACGTGCTCGCCGGCAACACCGTCCTCTATGGCGCGACCTCCGGGGAACTGTACATCGCCGGCGCAGCCGGGGAACGCTTTGCCGTGCGTAACAGTGGAGCGCTGGCGGTGGTCGAAGGGGTAGGCGAGCACGGCTGCGAATATATGACCGGCGGAGTTGTGGTGTTGCTCGGGCCGACCAGCATCAACTTCGGCGCCGGCATGACCGGAGGTTTGGCCTACCTGCCGGAAGAATATGTGGCCAAGACTACATATAACCAGGAGTTTGTGAGCCTGGAGGCGTGCTCGGACGACGAACAGCAATTCCTGCGTCGTGTACTCATGAAGCATTGCCTCATGACGGGCAGCCCGCGTGCGGCTTTCGAGCTGAACCGGCGTGCCAGGCTCGCGATGGTCCGCCTGCAACCCAAGCAGCTTCCCTGTCCCATCGCACAGACGTGGGAGCCGATCCTCGACCGTCTCAAGATCCTCGCCCCCATGGCCAGCGATCTTGCCCTGGATCGGGTGAAGCCCCCGCTCGGCACGATGCTCGGCGAGCAGGTTCATGTCATCGACAGCGATCTCGAGGAATCAATTCCCAGCAACTGAAGTTCATCATTGCTCTGTCAGCTAGGACTTACATTGCTTGTTCTATACTTCCGCCGTGTCTCGCGACGACATTTTCGCGGCAACGCCGCCCAGCGCGGATCTCCGGCTCCCCTACGGCGCCGATTCCAATCAGTTTGTTGACGTGCGCCTCCCTCAAAGCAAACCACCGTATCCGGCCATTCTATTCATTCACGGTGGGTACTGGCGCGCCCGTTACGACCTGACCTACGCCGGTCACCTCTGCGAAGCTCTCAAGAAGGCTGGAGTTGCTACGTGCAACATCGAGTACCGTCGCGTCGGCAATCCAGGTGGAGGATGGCCGGGCAGTTTTGAAGATGTTCGCAGCGCGTACAGAATGCTGACGGACCCGGCTCAACACAGCCATTTCCCCCAGGTCAACTTGAAGCACACCGCAGTCGCCGGACACTCTGCCGGAGGACAGCTGGCATTGTGTCTGGCGGCGCACGAGAAAACGGTGATGTGCGCCGTCTCGCTCGCCGGCGTGCTCGACCTTCGCCGCGCATGGGAGCTTCATTTAAGCAGTGACGCGGTCGCGGATTTTCTTGGCGGCTCGCCCACCGAGGTTCCCGAGCACTATCGCGAAGCATCACCGGCCGTACAGTCAATCCCGGCAAGACAGAAAATCATCCATGGCACGGAGGATGATACGGTTCCTTACGAAATCAGCCAGCGCTATGCTGAACGCAAAAAGAAGAACGGAGAGCAGGTCGAGCTGATCACACTGCCCAAGACCGGCCACTATGAGATCGTGGACCCGGGATCAGAGATTTGGCCCAAGATTCGGGACGTACTTCTCGCCGCAGCACACGGGTGATCGGTTCGAGCAGCCAAGCGCTAGATTTTAGATTTATCCTGCGCGCTCCCGCCCCTTCCTCTTGCTAGCAGGGCCTGCAGGAGAGCAAGGAGCGTGAAGAGCGATATCACGAAGACATTGATGACGCAGTAAATGCACCAGACTTCAAGAACCCGCCATTCGATTCGCGTCAGATACATCGAAAACGCGAGCCCCAAGGCAGCGCATAACAGGACGATCCACCACGCCCTCCGCAAGGCCAACACTGCCAGCAACAGATAGCCGCCGATTCCGATCACCGCAACGGGCACGCCGACGATCACGGAATAAGGACTATGGTTGACAATGCCGCAGTCCCACTTGTCGTTGATGCTGCAGGGTGACGTACCGGTGCGATAGTGCTCGCGGAGAGCCATGGATGACGTCAGAACGCCTATCAATGCCACCAGAATCAACAACCAGCGCATAGTCGCCGTTCACCTTTGTAATTTGAGGTCTTCTGAGTCTTACCGATCATTTGCTCACGCCTAGCGCTACGGCGTCAAACTCCAGAGAATCCAATAAGTGCTGCGCCACGTATTCCCAATCGTGCTGTCCGGGATAAATATGGATGGTGTGCGGCACGTGGCGATCGGTCAGCAGCTTGTCCAGCGCGCGAGTGCCCGCGTCAAAACCGTAATTGTCATGATCGCCGCAATCGACGTAAATCTTCAGCCCGGCCAGATTTCCGGTCCGGGCAAACACAAACGGCGTGTTGGCTTTCCAGAAGCCTTCGTCGAGGGGAGAGCCAAAAGCCGTGCCAAAAAACGCGGTGAACCCCGCGTTCTGCGAACCATGCGGAAGTTGTTCGAGCAGCGCCGGCATTTGCGCGCTGACGGCGGCGAACATCTGCGGATACTTAAACGCGAAGCGCAGGGCGCCATATCCGCCCATGGAAATACCGCCGATCGCTCGCCCGGAGCGCTTATTGGAGACGCGAAACTTGTTTTCCATCTGGGGGATGAATTCGCGGACGAAGAAATTCTCGTACTTCACGTTGCCATTCTTGGAGTTCACGTAGAACGAGGTATCTGCTTCAGGCGTGATGATCACGAACTCCCCGAAGCGCTTTTGCTCCCACGCGTCTTCGATCAGAGACCAGCCGCCACTTGAAATCAGAAACGTGTGGTCGCCACCCAGACCGTGCAGGAAGTAGAGGACGGGAAACTTCTTCGCCGGCAGTTGGTCATAGCTTGGAGGCAGCAGAGCGCAGTATGCGACCGGATGCGCCAGAACTGTGGTATTGATCGAACCACATTGCACGCGCTCGGCGGCGAGGGCACTGACCGGAACCAGCAGGAACAAGTATGAGACCAGAAGTCTTACCATTCGGCGATTTCGATTCATCACTCATCACTTTGGTGCGGTCCATGGGTTCTCAAATCAGCAGAATCCACGCACTTCCGATCACCCGATCTGGGGATTAACCGATTTTGCTCGAGGCTCTTAATCATGCCGCAACGCGTGAACCGGATCGAGTCTGGCCGCGCGCAACGCCGGATACAATCCGGCGCCCAAGCTGACGATCACCGAGAAGCCGACCGCGGCCAGTACCAGCCACAGGGGCACATACCAGAAGGTTTCCGGCTTGATGTCTTGCTGACGCAAATAGATACCGGTGCCAATGTCGATAATGCGGCCAATCGCCCAACCGATGCCCACGCCCGCTGCGCCGCCCAGCAGCCCCATGCAGCCGGCTTCAACGAAGAAGATGCTTTTCACATCGCCGTCGCTCGCGCCCAGAGCCTTCATGATTCCGATCTCGCGCCGCCGCTCGAGGATCGCCATCACCAGCGTGTTGACGATGCCGAGTGAAGCCACCACCAGGGCCAAACACCCAAAGATCCCCAGGAACAGATCAACGAAGATGAAGATATTGCGCATGGTCTTCGAGGCGTCCAGCAGCGAGAACGCGCCGAAACCCTGTTTGCGAATTTGGTCTTCCGCGCCGGCAACATCGCGGCTCTTCTTCAAGCGCACAATCAGCGCCTGGTATGTCTTTCCCTCACCCGGTCGCATGATGTTGCGCAGGTCGCCGGGTTGGATCATGTTCAGCGATTCGGCGAACGCGATAGGCAGGAACACCGACACGCCCCCGGTGCGCGGAATACCACGCACCGGCTCCTGCACCACGATGCCCACGATCTTCAAGGGTTGTTCGCGGCGAAGGACGTTGAATACGGAAGCATCGCCTAAGCCGGGCGGGCTGTCGGCCGAGGTACCGGGCGCGGCATTCGCCGGCGGGCTCGTCGTTGGGCCGGTCGACCCAGCCGAACCAGCGTTGGCCGTCTCACTCACCGGCGCGCTGGGCGTTGATTGTCGTTCCGCATAGCCCAGGACGAGCGTCTTGCCCAAAAGCGAGTTCGCCTGTTCGGTAGTCAACTTCTTCTGCGAGTTCAGCGGCTCTTCGGGCAAGCCCAGAAGTTCGCGGCCGAAGTCAGCCATGATCACAGCTTCAGCCACGTTAGGACCGGAGAAGAACTGCCCTTGCGCGTCGTCAAACGATTCGCCGTTGCGCGACGAAGGCGACAGCCCAGTCAGCACGGTGAAATGTGGGTCGGTGGATTTATCCTGCAGGCGAAACTCGCCTACAGCGGCGAAGCTGGGATAGACCTCGAGCACTCCCGGTAACTGCTCAAAGCTTTTGCGAGCCACGTCGTCCAAAGGCTTCGGGGGCCCCTTGTCGGCGGCGCGGCGCGGCTGGCGAAAGTCCTGTCGCGAAGTGACGTACACGGAATCAAACAGGCTCGACCTGCCCAGCTCGCGCCGGAAGAGCAACTGCAGCCCGATCCCGAGCGACAGCATGGCGACCAGCGAGGCAACGCCCACACTGATACCCAACGTCGTCAGCGAATTGCGCAAGCCAGCTTCGCGCAGGTTTCGGCCGGCCAAGCCAACCATGTCATAGAGTTTCACTGCGCCGCCCCCATGGTGTTTTCGATTTCGCTCAGCAGTTTGCCGTCACCCAGAAAAATCAGACGATTCGCGTAGCGTTCGGCCAACGGCCGCTCGTGCGTCACCATCACCACGGTCGTCTGTAGTATCTTGTTCAGCTCGGAGATCAGGTCCATGATCTCGGTACCGGTGCGGGAATCAAGGTTGCCGGTGGGCTCGTCGGCCAGCAGGATATTGGGCCGATTGACCAGCGCCCGGGCGAGCGCCGCCCGCTGCTGCTCGCCGCCAGACATCTCGCTGGGCCGATGCCGCATACGTCCGCTGAGCCCCACGCGAGCTAGCGCATCTTCGGCACGCCGTTTGCGTTCGCGTCGCGGCGTTTCGGCAAAGAGCATCGGCAGCTCCACATTCTCGTAGAGCGTCATGTTGGGGACCAGGTTGAACGACTGGAAGACCATGCCGACGGTGTGCCGTCGATACTCGGCGAGTTGTGAGGAGTCCAGTTCGGCCAGATCCTGGCCTTCGATGGTGATGGAGCCCGAGTCCGGGCGGTCGAGCCCAGCGATCAGGTTGAGCAACGTCGACTTCCCTGATCCCGACGCTCCCAGCAATGCAATGAACTCGCCGCGTCGCGCCACCAGGCTTATGCCATCGACCGCGGGAATCACCGATCGGCCCAGCTTGTAATGTCGGACCAGGGAAACTGTTTTTACCGCCTCCGCACCGTTAGGAACCAAGGTTCGTGAGCTCTCCCGAGCGCTCCTTCGATGTTACTACGGCCAAGAGGGGTTCGAAATAGGCAGGCGGGAAATGGAGTCCCCAACGGACATGCCACCCAGCCAGCCGATCGTCGGCAAGTGATCGCAAAAACTCCCACAACGATCGAATTACCCGAATTCAGACCTTTCCCCGGTTTTCGAGCCTGGGCACTTTAGGATATCCTCCTCTTTCTCGTTCATTCGGAGGGTACCGTGGACTCACTTCGCCGTTGGGTTGTGATAGTGGCTGCAGTTATGGTTTTGGGCGCTGGCTGGACGGAGGCGCAATCAACCCCTTCGCAACCAGCTCCTGCTGCCCAGATTGATCCGTCTCTGCTGCAATCGATGCATTGGCGCGGGATTGGACCGCTACGGGGCGGACGGACGCGGGGCGTATCCGGCGTGTCCAGCCAGCCGAACGTGTTCTACATCGGCGTGTGCAACGGCGGGGTCTGGAAGACCAACGACTACGGACGCACTTGGAAGCCGATATTCGACGATCAGCCCACGGGATCGATCGGTTCGGTGGCAGTCGCCCCGTCGGATCCTAACGTCGTCTATGTCGGCAGCGGCGAAGGGTTGCACCGTCCTGACCTCTCGGTCGGCGATGGCATCTATCGGTCCGCCGATGGTGGCAAGACCTGGGTGCACCTAGGCATGCATGACGCGCAGCAGATTCCCGCGATTGCCGTGGATCCGCATGATCCCAACCGGGTATTCGTAGCTGCGGCGGGGCATCCTTACGGACCCAATTTGGAGCGCGGAGTCTTCCGCTCAGTGGATGGCGGCAAGTACTTCCAGCCGGTCCTTCAGAAAGACGAGAACACCGGAGCCGACGACGTGGTCATCGATCCCAGCAATCCGGATACGGTTTACGCGACCCTGTGGGAGGCCCGCGAAGGTCCGTGGGAGAACGGTTCCTGGAACGGCGGCAATGGTGGCATCTATAAGACCACCAACTCCGGATACAACTGGGTTCAGCTCACCGGTGGTCTGCCCAAACAGATCATCCAGGCCCACATCGCAATCTCAACCAGTAATCCCAAGATCCTGTTTGCTTCCGTTGCCACCACGGACGGTGTAAAGCTCTATCGTTCCGACGACGCCGGCGACCACTGGACTGTAGCGACCTCAGATCCTCGTCCGGCGGGTCGCATTGGAGGCGGCGATCTTTCGGTGCCAATGTTCGATCCCCAGAATCCGGACGTGATCTATGCCGTGAGCACGGTCACTTGGAAGTCAATCGACGGTGGCAAGACCTGGACCGGCTTCCGCGGCGCGCCCGGCGGTGACGATTATCAGAACATATGGATCAATCCCAACAATTCCCAGGTCATTCTGTTGGCCAGCGACCAAGGCGCTATCGTTACGGTCAATGGTGGCGAGACGTGGAGCTCCTGGTATAACCAGTCCACGGCCCAGATGTATCACGTAAGCGCTGACAACGCCTTTCCCTACCGCCTGTGCGGTGGACAGCAGGAGAGCGGCTCTGCCTGCGTCTCCAGCCGCGGCGACGACGGCCAGATCACCATGCGCGAGTGGCATCCCGTAGCGGCTGAAGAATACGGTTACGTGACCGCCGACCCTCTGGATCCCGACATAGTCTATGGCGGTAAGCTCACGCGCTACGACCGTCGCACTGGACAAGCGCAGAACATCATGCCCAAGGCGTTTCGTTCGCGCGATTTTCGTGTGCTGCGCACCGAGCCGGTGATCTTTTCCCCGCTCAACCCGCATCTTCTCTACTTCGCCAGCAACACCCTCTGGGCGACCACGGACGGCGGCGAGAGCTGGCACGAGGTCAGCCCCGACCTCACGCGCAAAACTTTTGAAGTTCCCGATAGCGTTGGCAAATACAAGAGCGAGCCCACGGCCCAGGCCACTGAACGCGGTGTGATCTACACCGTAGCGCCTTCGCCAAAGGACATTAACCTCATCTGGGCCGGCACCGATGACGGCCTGATCCATCTCACTACGGATGGCGGCGGGCACTGGACAGACGTCACGCCATCGGGCATGAAGCCGTTCCAGAAAGTCTCGCTGATCGAGGCCAGCCACTTTGACGCGCACACCGCGTACGCGGCCGTCAATACTCTGCGCCTCGACGATCTGCGCCCGCACATCCTGCGCACCCGCGACTCGGGCAAGACCTGGACGGAAATCGTCACCGGCATCCCCGTCAACGAAAACGTCAACGCGGTGCGCGAAGATCCTAAGCGCCGTGGGCTGCTCTTCGCCGGCACGGAGCGCGCGGTCTACGTTTCCTTCGACGACGGCGACCACTGGCAGTCGCTGCGCCTGAATATGCCTGCCAGCTCGGTGCGCGACGTGATCATCAAGGACGACGATCTGGCCGCCGCTACGCACGGCCGGGGCTTCTGGATTCTCGATGACATCACACCCCTGCGCCAGTTCGAACCCAAGATTACCTCTGCGGAAGCCTTTCTGTTCCAGCCGCAAACGGCGATTCGTGTGCGCTGGAGCATGAACACCGATACGCCTCTACCTCCCGACTACACGGCTGGGGAAAATCCTCCCGATGGCGCTGTTATTGACTACTATCTCGGCTCCGCGGTCACCGGTCCGGTTACTCTGGAGATTAAAGATGGGAGGGGGAAGACGGTACGCAAATATTCGAGCGCCGACAAGGTTGATCCCTTCAATCCCATGCTGGACATTCCTCAGTACTGGGTGCGCGCGCCGCAGACCCTCTCTGCCGCTCCGGGCAGCCATCGGTTCTTGTGGGACATGCACTACGCGCCGCTGGCGGACGTCGAACGGGAGTATCCCATCTCGGCCGTTCCCCATAACACGGTGCCACAGCCGAGCTCGCCGTGGATTCTGCCCGGGCAGTATACGGTCGTCCTGACTGCCCAGGGCAAAACGTACTCGCAGACGCTTAACGTGAAGATGGACCCGCGCGTCAAAACCCCGGAGCCTGGTCTGGCGCATCAGTTTGCTCTTTCCCAACAGCTGTACATTCAGCTTCAGACTTTGGCACCGGCAGTCGAGCAGGTTAGTGAGACACGCAAGCAACTCAGAGCAGTGCGGCAAAAGCTCAACGAAGGCACACTGGCAGCGGCAGTAGACCAGATCGATCAGAAACTGCAGGCGCTGGTGGGCGGAAGTACCCGCCGACCGGGGGCCGGGACCGAGGCTCCTACGCTCGCGGGGTTGCGTACCCGGTATCTGGCGCTGTTCAACGTGTTCCAGGAGGCGGACGTCGCCCCCAGTACGCAGGCCAGCGCGGCGGTGAAGGAGATCGAACAGCAACTGCCACCGCTGATGGCGCGCTGGCAAGCCATCAAGACAAAGGACATCCCGGAGCTCAACTCTCAGCTGCAGCAATCGAATCTACCGGAGATCAAGATAGAGGCCAGCGCGGCGGCGAAGGCGACCGCAACGTCGATGGATAAGGATGAGGAATAGGCGGCGCTAAGGCTGCTGTGCGCCAGCCCGCACGAGCTGTTCTCGGCTGTAGGAGCGCTCTTCTCGTCGCGGTCGCGGCGCCTGGGCTGGCTGTCGGGCTATTCTCATGATTTGACCGCGCGTCGTAAGCGCTAGCGCGTCCCTGAGTCTGCTGAAGGAGTGAGGCTGCACAAATCCTCACGAGCCTCCGAGATCGCACGCACGCCCTCGGAGGGCAATTCTAGCTCGATCAAGATTCTTCAAAACAGCAGCTCTTGGCGGTTAACCTTGATCAAGCCTAAGATTGACACTCCGGCTCACCCGCGGATAATCTGCGTGTGAGGTCTACGCTACCTATGAAGCTGCGCTCAGTGGTCCTAATCCTCACCCTGACACTCTCTTTCTTGACCACGTTCACCGATTACGTTCACGCTCAGGACGCAAGTGAAAAGCTGGGCACGGTTTCCTTCCCAACCTCATGCGCGCCCGGGGTGCAGCAATCGTTTGAGCGTGGACTGGCGCTGATGTACTCCTTTGAGTACGAGGAAGCCGAGAACCAGTTCAGGGACGTCTCGGATCACGACCAACAGTGTGCCATGGCCTACTGGGGCCAGGCCATGAGCCTCTACCATCAGCTCTGGGCGAGGCCCGGCCAAGCGGACCTGAAGCACGGCGCCGAATTGCTGGAGAGGGCTAGGGCGCTCAAACCAGCGACGGGGCGCGAGCGCGACTACATCGAAGCCGCGGCGGTGTTTTATCGCGACACGGACAAGCTGGACCATCCTCACCGCGCGGACGCTTACTCCGCCGCGATGGCAAGCTTGTACCAGCGCTATCCCGAGGATCGCGAGGCTGGGGTCTTGTACGCCTTATCGCTGTTAGCATCGGGACCGGAGCGCGATCCTGGAAAAGTCAACGACAGAAAAGCCGTAGCCATTCTGGACAAGCTTTTTGACGAGCAGCCGGACCATCCCGGCATCGCGCACTACATCATTCACGCCTGCGACAACCCGGGCATGGCTAACCTCGGCCTGGCGGCAGCGCGGAAGTACGCGGCCATCGCGCCCTCTTCGCCGCATGCGGTGCACATGCCTTCGCATATCTTCGCGCGCCTGGGGCTGTGGCAAGACGACATCCACTCCAACCTCGCTGCTATCGCCGCCGCCGACAAGATGGCGGCCATGCACCTGCACACCATGCATCATCGCATGCACTCCATGGATTTCCTGAACTATGCCTACCTGCAGATTGGCGATGACCAGAACGCCAAAGCGCAGTTGGATCGGCTGGCCAGTTTCCACCGGGAGGATATCGAAGAGGATTACCGCGAATACTACGACGACATGATGGCCGAATTTACTGCGCGTTTTGCTCTCGAACGCCGGCAGTGGAAGGAAGCCCTGGCGATCAATCCTATCGCCGAGGCCTCGCCCGGGATTCAGGGCGTAGCCTACTGGGCTCGGGCCGTCGCCGCCGGCCATCTGCGTGACGCTCGAGCTGCCCAGGATGCGCTAAAACACTACGAAGAGCGTCTCGAAGCGCTGAAGAAAGGCCCCAAGGGCTACGCTGCCGCGGGCCTGAATGACGAGCACAACGAGGTCAAGGCATGGACCGCCTTCGCCGAGGGTAAAGCCGACCAGGCATTGCGTCTGTTGCGCGCCGCAGCCGACGATCAGGACAAGGTCGGCAAAGGCGAAAGCGAAATGCCGGCCCGCGAGATGCTCGCCGACATGCTGCTCGAACTCAAGCGCCCCGAGGACGCGCTCAAGGAATACGAAGTCTCGCTGAAGACCGATCCCAACCGCTTCAATGGTCTCTACAATGCCGCCCAAGCCGCTGAAGCAATCCAGGAGAAAGACAAGGCCGCCAGCTATTACTCACAGCTGCTCAAGAATTGCCAAGGCTCGCACTCTGACCGTCCCGAATTGGAGCGGGCGAAAACGCTGGTGGCACAAAAGTAAAATCCGGCGCCAGACAACACACATTTTGGCCGATTCAGAACGGGAACAGGATTCCCTTGTCTTTCAGCCTCTCGAACTTCTTCCCCTTAAAGGTGTAGAGGCGTGCCGGCTTACGCCCAGTGCGCCGCCACTCCCGAAGCGGTTTTAAGACGCCCAACAGGTCCATCTTCTTGCGGAAATTGCGCTTGTCGAGCTGCTTGCCGAGGATGGTCTCGTACACCACTTGCAGTTCGGAAAGCGTAAATTTTCTGGGTAAGAGCTGAAAGCCAGCCGTGGTGTACTCGAGTTTATTGCGCAAGCGCTCGACGGCGTAGTTGACGATGCGCTTCTGATCGAAGACGAGAGGCGGCAATTCGTCCACGCTGCGCCAGGCGGCGCCGGAGCCGTTGTGGCTTCCCCGATGCGCCTGATCTCCCGGAACCAGCGCGTAATAAGCCACTGTCACCACGCGGCCGCGTGGGTCGCGGCGGCGGTCGCCAAAAGAGTAGAGCTGCTCCAGATAGACCTGGCGGGCCCGTGTCTCCTCTTTCAGTTCGCGCAACGCGGCTTGCTCCAGCGATTCGTTTTTGTGGATCAGTCGTTGCGGAATAGCCAGATGCCCCTTGAAGGGCCGCATCTCGCGTTTCACCAGCCAGACCTTCAGGGCAGACTCCTGTACGGTAAAGATCACGAGATCCACAGTGACCTGGATACCCATGGGTGTGCCTTGTACGATTAGATGCTTTCGGTTGTTAGATGCGTCAGACGACGGAAAGCTCGGCAGAGGCACGCTTGAACCCCAGTCAAAATCTGGGACGCGGGATTCAAAGGCACGCAAAGGACAGGTCAGGTCGGAACCCTTGGCGGTGGTTCGGAGGAACGAGGCAGCGCTGCTTTACTTCTCGATCGAGCCAAAGCGGAATGTCGGGCCAACGGAGATGCGTAGGCTGTTGCGGCTGCTGTTCAGGAAGTTCTGGAAGAGATTCACGTGAACAAAGTCGAACGTGGCTTGCAGACCTACGTGCTTGGAGGCGTTGATCTCAAAGCCACCGCCCACACCGTAGAACAGCTCAAGATCGCTCTTCTTGCCCGTGGGAACAAGCTGGGCCACCAGCAACGTGGTCAACGGAGTGTTGGGCTTAAGCGTAGCAGTTTCATGGAGCCCGCCCAGCCCCGGACGGGCGAAGAGTGTAACCCACTTGAATTTGCGAAGGGCGAACTGAGGCCCGGCCGCGAAGGTGTAGGTGGTCGAGTCGAAGGGCAGGAACACTGGCACGCCCGGCGGAACCACGGCTGCAAGCTGCAGCTGGATCGCCGTGGTCAGGTCCTGGGGAAAGATGTCGCTGTGGCCGGTGAAGACGCTGAAGTCGCCGCCCAGGGTAAACCAGCGATTCACGTTTATGCCAAACGAGCCGTTGAAGCCCCGCTCGGCCAGGTTCAGCTTCGGCGAGTTCAGGTACGAAAAACCTCCGAAGGCTTCGTAGCGGGGCACGTAATCCTGTTGGCCGAACACAGCGAGAGAAACCAAAAAACAGCCCAGAAGAAGGATCGCGCGTCTCATCAAGAACTCCTTGCGCACCCGCTGGCGGGAGGGGCGAGGAAGGTGTCTCAAAAACACCCATTCGCCAAATGCTCTTGCTTTGATTCGAGTCCAGCAGATGCTGTCCGGGATGCCTGAGGGCAACGGGGTCGTTCCCTGATCGATGACACTAATCACGGAAAGGACAATCGAGGATGTATCGAATCAATTGCGGGTTTTTCTCGGTTCCTGCGGTAGCTGCGGTCTCGCGGGCATTCACTTTTCCGCTCCGGTCAAGAATGTCTCGCTGCTGGCGGTCCGTGCTGCGAGCTCCCGTGCCCTCTTAAAGACCTTCAGCAACATCTCCTCAGTCAGTTTGCCGGTGTTGGTGTTCTGCAAGGAGGGATGATAGGCACAGAGCAGTTTCCGGCCATCAGGCAGCGTGTACTCGGCGCCGTGCCCAAAGACCAAGCCTGATTTCTTCTGGAGCAATGTGCGCCGCTTCAGGTAGTTCAAGTAAGCATCGCAGGCGATCCTGCCCAGCGCCACCACGACCTTCACATTTTTAAGCGCGGCGAACTCGCGATCGAGAAATGGTGCGCAGCGGGCGACTTCTTTGGGAGTGGGCTTGTTCTTGGGAGGTGCACAGCGGACGGTGGCGGTGATGTAGGCATCGCGCAGTTCGAGCCCGTCGTTACGATCGGTGGCGGTGGGCTGCGATGCGAATCCTGCTTGGTGGAGCACGCGATAGAGAAAGTGCCCGGAACCGTCGCCGGTAAAAGGCCGCCCCGTGCGGTTCGACCCATGAGCCCCCGGTGCCAGCCCCAGGATCAGCACTCGAGCCTCAGGGTCGCCGAAACCGGGCACCGGTTTAGCCCAGTATTCCCAGTCCATGTAGGCGCGGCGCTTCTCGCGTCCGATCTTGCGGCAGTGGGCAATCAAACGCGGACAACGGGTGCACGCCACGATCTCTTTATTGAGCTCGGCGAGCAAGGGCCAGGATTTTTGAGCTTTGAGCGCAGCGGCCGCGTGCCTAGGGGAGGTCATCAACCGCAGTTTAGCAGCGTTCGAGGTTGGGGCACACGTGGTGGTTGCGCCGCCGCAGCCCAGCCAGAGCGTCCAAAAATGCTTCCGGGCCGTCGAGAGGATTGACCCTCAGCCCGGGCTCGCCCTCCTCGAGTTCGTCATAGGGATCAAGCACGACCGATGGTACCCCTCGCCGTTGTGCCTCCCAGCAAAGCTCCTGACGCTCTAAGATCGGCAGCGAGTTAGAAATGACCATCACGCAGACATGGCGACCGCGCAGGATTCTTAAGGCCGACTCCGTGCTCATGGCTGGAATCACTCCGTAACCGGCGCGGGCCAGAACCGTATTGCGGATGGGAGCCAATACTCGCTCCGCAGACACCGATAGAACCGCAGGGCGCATCTGCTGTCAATCCTTGAAAAGAGGGTGTCGTTGGATGGCATTCTTGTCCACGAACTCTCGCAAGGCAAGGAAAAAACGCAATCTCCTCCCCAAGTATTAAGAAAATGCTCTGCCCCACGGGCTAGGCAAAAAGGTCCTGCCAACCTTCAAGGCGCACCCCTTAGGGCGTCCAAGGAAGTCCGCTCGCAACCGCACCGGCAATCGACATTGACGCTCCAGTCGGAGTGGGCAAGAAGGTAAAGGTTTTCAACCAACCGGGCGGCGGCTCCAGGGTTTGACCCGTTACGGGAACGTCTCTTAAACTGACTCTGAGGGGTATTGCTGTTTAGAATCCGCAACCTGCCTTCCGGCACAATTCACTCAAGGAAGTCCTTTGGACGCACAAAAGAACACCGCCGAACAAGCGAATGAGGGCCAGCAAGAACAGCCCGAACAGGCCGAGTCCGCATCTGCCGGGACTCCTCCCCCAGACGACCCGCTCCTGAGCGAGCCGCCCGATGGACCCGACGGCATGGACCAAGCCTGCCGCCGGGAGATCTCCGTCGAGATACCGCTCGAGGTCGTGAACAAGGAACAAGCTACTCTGGTCAACGCCTATTCCAAACAGGCGCGAGTCCCCGGATTCCGCAAAGGCAAAGTGCCCGTCAGTATGGTCCGCAACCGGTTTTCCAGCCAGATCAACAATGATCTGCTGGAAGCGCTGGTGCCGCAATATTTTCGCGAGGCCGTGGTGAAGGCCGGCTTCCAGCCGGTCTCGCAGCCTTTCATTTACGGCCTTGAATCCGAGGTCGACCAGCCGATCCGCTTTAAGGCGGTCTTCGAAGTGCTTCCCGAATTCGAGCTAGGCCAGTATCAGGACATCAAAGTCGAGAAACCGGACATCAAAATCGCCGATGAACAGGTAGAGGCCGAGGTGAAACGGCTGCAGCAGCGCCAAGCCAGCTTCGACCCGATCGAGGGCGATCGCGGCGCAGAAGACGGCGAGTTTGCTCAGGTATCGTTTACGGCTGTGCCGCAAGAAGAACCCAAAGCGGAAGCAAAACCGGCCGGAGCTGCCGGGGCCGAGCCTCCACATGCAACTGAAGGCGAACTGCCACCCAGAGAGGAACAGCCCTCGGCAGCCCAGCCGGTAAAGATGAACGAGGTGCTGGTGGAGATCGGAGCCGCTAATACGCTGCCTGAATTCTCCGAGAACCTGCGCGGCGTAAAGGCGGGTGAAGAGCGAAGCTTTCTGGTCACCTATCCCCAGGAATTTCACGATCCGCGTCTGGCGGGCAAGGTCTTCACCTACGACGTGAAAGTCGATGCCGTCAAAAAGAAGACGCTGCCCGAACTCAGCGACGATTTTGCCCGCGAACTCAACCAGGAATTTCAGACGCTCGATCAGCTGAAACAGCGCATGCGGGAAAACATGGAGACCCAGCAGTCGGTCCAGGCGGAACAGCAGGCCAAAGAGCAGCTGATCGAGAAGCTTCTAGAAAAGCACGAATTCACGGTGCCGAGGGCCCTGGTTGAACACCAGATTGATCTTCGTCTGGAGCGCGGATTGCGGGCTCTCGCGGCGCAGGGCATGCGCACCGAAGATATGAAGCGGATGGACTTCCGCCGTCTCCGCGCAGGCCAACGGGAAGCCGCGATCAAAGAAGTGAAGTCCAGGCTGTTGCTCGGCAAGATTGCCGATGCAGAGAATATCCAGGTCAGCGATAGCGATCTGGAGCAGGAGATCGCAGTGCTGGCGCAGCAGATGAACCAGACGCCGGCGCAAGTACGCGAGCGGCTGGTCAAAGAGGGCGCGCTCGAGCGGATCCGCGGCCGCATGCGCAGCGAAAAAGCGTTAGACTTTCTGTACAGCAAAGCAGGGTAAGCAGTTTTTGATCAACGGAGGCTAGGGATTATGGCACTGGTACCAATGGTGGTTGAGCAAACCAGCCGCGGAGAACGCGCCTACGACATCTACTCCCGGCTGCTTCGGGACAACATTATCTTTATCGGCACCCCCATTGACGACACGATTGCCAACCTGGTGATCGCCCAGCTATTGTTCCTGGAAGCAGAAGATCCGGAAAAGGACATCCAACTGTACATCAACTCTCCCGGAGGCTCGATCACAGCGGGCATGGCCATTTATGACACCATGCAGTTCGTTCGTCCGGATGTCATGACCATCTGCTGCGGCCAAGCCGCCAGCATGGCGGCACTGCTGCTCTGCGCCGGCGCCGCCGGTAAGCGTTTTGCCCTACCCACTTCTAGGATTCTTATTCACCAGCCTCTAATGTCGGGATTGAGTGGCCAGGCGACTGATATTGATATACATGCTAGAGAGATCCTCCGCATGCGGGAGATCACCAACCAGCTCATTGCCAAGCACAGCGGTCAGAAGCTGGACAAAGTGGAGAAAGACGTCGAACGGGATTTCATCATGAATGCCCAACAGTGCAAGGACTATGGCATCATTGATGACATCATCTACAAGCACAAATAGGGTACAAAGGTACTAAAGTTACTTTTCCGGACCGACTGGCCGAGGTATGAAATGCAAGGTCCGCCAAAGACAAGGAGTTCGATGTGAAGCCGAGGACGCCGGAAGAGACTCTTCGATGCTCGTTCTGCCACAAGTCACAGGATGCGGTCGCCAAACTGATTTCTTCCCCCAGCGATTATCCTCGGGCTTATATTTGCGACGAATGCGTCGCGGTCTGCAACTCTATCCTGGAAGATGATCGCAGCGAATCGCATGCAGCAGCTACTCCCAATCATCTGCCCAAGCCCCAGGAGGTCAAGGTCTTCTTGGACGAATACGTGATTGGACAGGAGCAGACCAAGAAGAAGCTTTCCGTCGCGGTTTACAACCACTACAAACGCATCCACATGAACCGTAACAAGACCGGCGAAGTGGAGCTGACGAAATCGAACATTCTGTTGATCGGGCCCACCGGGACCGGCAAGACCTTGCTGGCGCAGACGCTGGCCCGCATGCTGGACGTACCCTTCGCCATCGTGGACGCCACCACCCTCACGGAAGCCGGCTACGTGGGCGAGGACGTCGAAAACATCGTGCTCAAGCTGTTGCAGGCGGCGGACGGCGACGTCGGCCGCACCCAGACCGGCATCATCTATATCGATGAGATCGATAAAATCGGGCGCAAAGACGAGAATCCCTCCATCACCCGCGACGTCAGCGGCGAGGGCGTGCAGCAGGCGTTGCTGAAGATTTTGGAAGGCACCATCGCCAACGTTCCACCGCAGGGCGGACGCAAACATCCCCACCAGGAGTTCACTCCGGTCGATACTACAAACATACTGTTCATTTGCGGCGGTGCGTTTGTGGGCCTCGAAAAAATCGTGGGCCGGCGCATCGGGAAAAAATCCATGGGCTTCCGCACCAGCGAGGAGAAAGAGCGCGAGTTTACTGAAGCCAGCAAGCGCGATACCGAGCTGCTCCAGAGAGCCGAGCCCCAGGATCTGGTCCGTTTCGGCCTGATTCCCGAGTTCGTCGGCCGGCTGCCCGTGGTCGGAATCCTGAATGATCTGGACGAGTCGGCGCTGATCGAAATCCTCACCCGGCCGCGCAATGCCATCGTCAAGCAATACCAGCGCATGTTTGAGTTCGAGAATGTAAAGCTGAAATTCTCAGATGGATCACTTCAGGCCATTGCCAAGGAAGCCATGGCGCGCAAAGTCGGCGCCCGCGGCTTGCGCATGATCCTGGAAGAGCTGATGCTCGACCTCATGTACCACCTGCCCAGCCAGAAGCGCGTGAAGGATTTCGAAGTTACCAAAGAGATGGTCGAGAGTCGAGACGTCTCACTTCCGGCTATGGAGAAAGCTGGCTAGCCATCCGAGGTTTTTAGGTTTGCCGCCTGCTTCGGCAGGCGGTCTTTTTTTGCCGCAATTACCGTAATCGGCAATCGGGAAAACTTCTGGAGCGAGCTTGATTTGCAATTTTGGTCAAATCCTTTGATTTTCGACAGTTTTGGCCGGTTTCCTTTTGCCAAAAAACGCTGGTGTTGCGTGTGTTTGTTAAGCTAGAACCCATGAACTCCGGCGCTTGCCACGCGTGTTATTCTAGCAGTATCCACGAGGCCGCTCGACCGCCTGGACAAGAGGATCAGTGACCCAAAACAAGGAAAAATTCGAGACCCGCAAGCTGCCCATGATGCCCATTCGCGACGTGGTCATCTTTCCCTACATGATGACACCGTTCATCGTTGGGCGGGAATCCAGTGTGCGCGCTCTGGAAGAAGCGCTGGCCTCCGACCGCAAGATTTTCCTGGCAACCCAACATGACGCCAGCGTGGACGAACCCAAACCGCACGAGATCTACCAGGTCGGCACGATCGCCAATATTGTCCAGAACCTCAAGCTGCCCGACGGCAACATCAAGGTCCTGGTGGAAGGCGTGGAGCGGGGCAAAGTCCTGCTGCTCACCAATGACGACGGTTATTTCCAAGCCACCGTGCGGACGGTCAAGTACACGCCCGAGTCGACTCCCGTGCTCGACGCTGCCATGCAGCGGGTCCAGGGTCTGTTTGACCAGTATGTGAAGCTTTGCCAGTCGCTGAACCTCGAACCGGTCATCATCAGCGGCATGAGCGATCCTGCCAAGCTCAGTGACACCATCGCCCAGAACCTGCAGCTGTCGATCGAAGAGAAACAGGAGCTGCTCGAGATCTTTGAGCCGGTGGAGCGTCTGAACCGCATCGCCGACGTGCTGGATATCGAGATCGAGAAGCTCAACATGGATCGCACCATCCAGACGCGGGTCAAGCGGCAGATGGAGCGGGCCCAGAAAGAGTACTATCTCAACGAGAAAATCAAGGCCATCCAGAAGGAACTGGGGCGAGGCGAGAAGAGCGAGTTCGACGAGCTGAAAAAGAAGATCGACACCGCCGGCATGCCCAAGGAAGTCCATGAGAAAGCGGTCCAGGAGCTCAAGAAGCTCGAAGCCATGCCGCCCATGTCGGCTGAGTCTACGGTTTCACGCAACTATCTGGACTGGCTGCTGGCCGTGCCCTGGAAGAAGAAATCGAAAGAAATTCGCAACATCGAGCACGCGGAGAAGATCCTCAACCAGGACCACTACGGTCTGGAGAAGATCAAGGAGCGCATCCTGGAATTCCTGGCCGTCCGCCAGCTGGTAAAGAACCCCAAAGGCTCGATTCTCTGTTTTGTCGGCCCTCCAGGCGTGGGCAAAACTTCGCTGGGAATGTCGATCGCCAAGGCCACCGGGCGGAAGTTCGTACGCATGTCGCTGGGCGGAGTGCGCGACGAAGCTGAGATTCGCGGACATCGCCGCACTTACATCGGTGCGCTGCCGGGCCAGATCATCCAGATGATGAAGAAAGCGGGCACCAAGAACCCGGTGCTCATGCTGGACGAGATCGATAAACTCGCTTCCGACTTCCGCGGCGATCCTTCCGCCGCCCTGCTCGAGGTGCTTGATCCGGAACAGAACTTCATGTTCCAAGACCACTACCTGGACGTTGAGTACGACCTTTCCCAGGTCTTTTTCGTTGCCACCGCCAACGTGCTGCACACGATCCCACCGGCGCTGCAAGACCGTATGGAAGTCCTGCGTCTTCACGGTTACACGGAGCCCGAGAAGCTCGAGATTGCTCGCCAGTTCCTGGTCAAGAAACAACGCGAGGCCGCTGGCTTGAGCGAGCAGCAGATCCAGTTCGGCGAGGATGCCATCCGCGAGATCACCCGCTCGTACACGCGGGAAGCTGGCGTACGCAACCTGGAACGCGAGATCGGCAACGTCTGCCGCAAGGTTGCACGCAGGGTCGTGAAGGAAGGCCAAGCCTACTCGATCGCGCTGACCGCGGAGAACATCCACGACTTTCTCGGCGTCATCAAGTTCCGCGATACTCTGGCGCACGAAAAAAGCGAGATCGGCCTGGTTACTGGCCTGGCTTGGACGGAAGTGGGTGGATCGATTCTGACCACTGAAGTTGCCATCGTCGACGGCAAGGGCAAGCTCACGCTCACCGGCCAGCTCGGCGACGTGATGCAGGAATCGGCGCAGGCTGCCATGTCCTATGTGCGCTCCCGCGCCGCGCGCCTGGGGGCTCCCAAAGACTTCTATCGCAACGTGGACATCCACATCCATGTGCCCGAAGGCGCCATCCCCAAGGACGGACCTTCGGCGGGCATCACGATGGCTACCGCGATTTCCAGCGCACTGAGCAGGATCGCGGTTCGCCGTGATGTCGCCATGACCGGCGAGATCACGTTGCGCGGCAAGGTATTGCCCATCGGCGGGTTGAAAGAAAAGCTTCTGGCGGCGCTGCGCGCCGGCATCAAAGAAACAATCATTCCAAAAGAGAATGAAAAAGACCTTCCCGAGGTGCCGGAGAATATCCGCGACCAGATGAAGGTCAACCTGGTGGACAACATGGACCAGGTGCTTAAGATCGCGCTGGAAGCGCCCCTGCCTGAATTCCACGAGGAGCCGGTGCAACAGCCGATTCCGGCCGTGCCTACTGAGGGAATCACACAGGAAAGATATTCCTAGGTCGATCTCAAACAAACGAGCCCGCCCGATGCGGGCTCGTTTGTTTTGGAATCCCTAGAGACGCCATATTGACGCGTCTTGAGAGGCGTGCACGCCACGTCTCTACGACACCATGAAGACCATCCTCGCCAAATTCCTGCTCTCGGCTGCTGATCCCGCCGCCTTCCCTGCCGAAGGCCCACCGGAAATCGCGTTTCTAGGACGGTCCAACGTCGGGAAATCCAGCTTGATCAATTCTCTCCTGGGACAGAAGCTGGCGCATGTCAGTTCCACGCCAGGACGCACTCGGACCATCAACTTCATTGGCCTCTACGCCAAAGCCGGCCAGCCGCAACCCGAGATGATGCTGGTGGATCTACCCGGCTACGGCTATGCGAAAATCTCGCGCTCGATCACTGCGGAGTGGCCCAAGTTCATCGAGCCATACTTAAAGGATCGCGCCACGCTGGATCTGGCCATTGTTCTGATCGACTCTAACATTCCGGCTCAACCACCGGATAAACAGCTGATCGACTTCCTGCGCCACGCGCATCGCAACTTTCTCGTGGTCGCCACCAAGGCCGACAAGCTGTCGGCCAACAAGCTGCGCCATGTTTTGAGCGCCATGGCGCGCGAACACCAGGTCGAGACCGTTCTACCCTATTCGGCGAGAACCGGCGTCGGCAAAAGCGAGCTGTGGCGGGAAATCCGCGCCCGGATGGAAAGATAGTGGCATGGATCCTTTTGCCCGGAAAATGATCCTGAGCTCTGTGGCTTTCGGGATCGTGATGGCGCTGATGACCGGTGCCCTCAGCGTGGTCTACTTTCACGAACGACCTCGCTGCAACGAGCAGGTGCTGGCCGAGTCGACGGTTCGCGACCATCAATGGACCGCGGCAACGCTCGAGCGCCGCTGCGGTGAGGACTCACCGTTCCTGGTGCACGTCAACGTGCGCCCAACGACGACGCCCATCCGGCTGGGTTACTTTTCCGGCGAGGTCACCCAAGGCGAGGTCTTTGTCGCCGAACAGGATTCGCCGGACGTGGTCCCCGACCTCAAGTGGACCGGCCCGGCCGCACTCACCATCCGCTGTACGGGCTGTCGCGCCGGGTCGGTGCACAAGCGCCTGGACCACATCGGCGCCGTCGCTGTCCGCTACGAGTTGGGTCCCTAGCGCGTTCCGGCTACGCCACCCGCAGGGTGTTCCTCCAACCAGGCGGCCAGATTGCCCTGCTGACGATCGTGATAGCCGATACAAGAGTCAATGTCTTCTACCGCCTGCCGCAAGCCTCGCTCCGCTGATACCACCTTGTGTTCACCGAAGAATTTGCGCACGTCGTCGCGGCTGCCAGCGTCGCAAAAGTGGCGGGTGGCAACCACGATCTCCTCACCGCTCGACATGGTAATCTTCTTTTCTACGTCCGCCCAGTGGGCTTTGACCCATTCCCATGCAACCGCCTGATCAACCGGATTCTCCAGCACCAGCGCGATCACATGTGCAGCATCCTGGTTGCGCACGTCAGGCGACACGGAGATCTGCAAAAGGCGCTCGGCCAACCGCGGATTGCGGAACCCGGCCAGGGCATTGCCCAGGTTGTAAAACTGTTCGGGCGACTTCATCGCCCGCATGGCCGCGAGGTATTCGTCGAACAGTGTGTCATCCCCGTAACGCGCGGCCACTCTGACCGCGGAGACGGCCAGCGTTGGATCCACGGAGTTCGGATCCTGAAGGTACTGTCTCGCCAGACGCGTGGATTCGCGGATCACATCAGGATCGGCGCCCACGCCGCCCAGGAGCCGGACCAGCAACGCTCGCAAGCTGTGCGTCTCTTCACTCTCGCCCGGCGCGGCCACCCACTTCACCTTCGCGAGCATGGGACTAAAAGTGGAGCGCACCCAAACCTGATATGCGGCCCGGTCGCGATCGGTAGCCACATGCTCATCCACAAACTCCAAGGGATCGATGAAGCTCTCGACCACGCCCCGTTCCTGGTCGGAACTCAGATCACTCACCAGGTCCAGGAACGAGCCAATCTTTTCCTGGCCGGAGCGGACCAGCGCAGCTTCGTCACGTACCAGGGCCATGCGCTCGGCGGTTCCGAGGCTGGTCATCGCCGATTGGCTCAACTTCTTCAGATTCTCGGCAGTGTATTGGGTCCGGTAGTAGCCAACCGCGTTTCCGTTGGCGAAAACCCAGTTCGAACAACCCAGTACCGGCACCACCTGCTCGCGATCCCCGAGAAGCTGGCAGAATGGTTTGGCATTCTCGCCTTTGATACAGACCGGAATAAGCCAGGTGGGACCATCGGCGGGACCGGACTGGCCATCGACGAAGAAACGCGTTTGGGAAAGCGTGATTTCGGTCTTGGGATGAGGCTGGACATCCCTCCTGACGTGCTTTGACTTCTTCTTAGATACGGATTGGGCCGGAGGAACCACGCATGCAGCCTTCACCTGTACCAGCGGCGCGCCCGGCTGGTTGACGAATGATGGCATGATGCGGTCCAAGGGGCGGCCCGAGGCCTGCGTCATCGCGGCCCAGAAGTCCTCCGCTGTGGCATTGCTGTACTGGAACTTGCGAAGATAGGCGTTGACCCCGCGGCGAAATACGTCAGGGCTGACGTAGGACTCAACCATGCGCAGAACTGCCGCGCCTTTTTCGTACGAAATGGAATCAAACAACTCATTAATCTCATCCGGAGTCTCGGCTTCTGCATGGATGGGGTGAGTGTTCTTCAATGCGTCGAGGACCAGAGCCCGGTCGGTTTCCTTCACTGCATCCAGCGTGGCGTTCCACTCGGGATGCAAAGCCTGCGAGGGTTTTAGAGCCATCCAGGTGGCAAAGCTTTCGTTGAGCCAGATGTTGTCCCACCATTTCATTGTGACCAGGTCTCCGAACCACTGGTGGGCCATCTCGTGCGCCAGGACTTCAAAAACCTGTTGGTGAGCCTGGACGGACGAATTGTTGTCGTCAATGAACAGCAGCGATTCGCGGTAGAAGATGGCGCCGGTGTTTTCCATGGCCCCAGCCTCAAAATCAGGTGCGCCTACGATATCCAGCTTGCCGAAGGGGTACGGGATTCCGTAGTAGTGGTTATAGAACTTGAGAATCTCTGAGGCGTAGCGCAGTGCCGCGGCCTGAAGTGGTTTCTTGTCAGGTGTGCCGCACACTCGGATGGCAACGTCATCCACGCTGCTATCGCTACACACGAAATCGCCAACCGCCATCGCCACCAAGTAGGTGGACATTTTGGCTGTCGTGGAGAAGGTCAGGGTGTGCTTGTCGGGACCCGGACCCGAGACATCGGCCATCAAGCGTCCGTTGGAAATTGCAGTGTCGCTTTTGTCTACGATCAGAGTCACCGCGAAGGTGGCTTTGAGTGCAGGCTCGTCAAACGAGGGAAAAGCCCGGCGCGCGTCTGTAGATTCGAACTGAGTGACTGCATAATTCCGCAGCGTAGTCTTCGCCAGGTAGAAACCACGTAACTTGTCGTTGAGGACGCCGCTGAACTTGACGTGCAAGCTTGCTGGTCCGGGCGTCAACGCTGAGTCGAGCGCCAGTGTCGCCTGTTCCTTCTCCGGTTGCAGGCTGAGCTGTGCCGGTTGCGACTTGTCGCCTTGCGTCACAGAAGCCTCTTCGATTTCTAGCTCGGCGGCATTGAGTGTGATCGCAGAGACCGATTTCACGATCTCGACGTCGATGGTTTCCTCACCCGTAAACGTCGCCTTGGGAAGATCGGGAGTAAAGCGCAGGTCATAGTGCTGGGGAACGACCCCCTCAGGAAGCCGCTGAGCTTCGCCGAGCGCCGGCAGCAGAATGAAGACGGTCCAAAGATATTTTCGAAATTGGGGCATCGATCTCCTCACCATATTGGCTCGTTCGTCGTTTGTCCGGATTCGCCAATTCCGCAGCCGGGAATCGCTTATCCCGGCGATCTTACGGGAAAATACCACACGCCCGGGCGTTGGGCAGCTGTTCAAGAAGGTCCGGGGCGTTGCTGCACTCGGGAATACGCGTCCCCGGCAGCCACAGCTCTCCGCGCGGCCCGGCGACAATTCCCGTGTCCGGGAAATCCGTCTGCGAGAGCGAGCGCACGATCGGGACAATCGTCAGCGCCGGATCGAGCTTAGGCCCCCCCGGCTTCTCCTGGCGCACGGGATAAATCTGGCCGCCGAGGAACGATCCGTCGGGTGCCAGACGTGCCTCCAGCACCGCGGAAAGCCCGTTCTCGCCGCTGAGATTGAACGGACCGTAGGTGGCAAAATTTCCCAGCGAATAGGCGATCAGCTTGCCGCGATAAACTTCCATGGCCCGCATCACGTGGGGTCCTGAACCAAGCACCAATTGCGCGCCGGCGTCAATCGCCGCGTGTGCGAATCGGCGAAGATCGCCGCGGTCCTCGCCCAGAAACATCTCGTCGCTGAGCGCCACATGCTGATGCGTGGCACCCTCGGCGCCGCCGTGAAACGAGACGATCACCAAATCGGCCTCGGCGCGCGCCTTGCGCACCGTGTCCAGAGCATCGTCGAGGTCGAGAAAGTTGTAGGCGCCGGGATAAGTCGCGAACGCAATTACGTCAACCTTACGCCCCTTCATGGTGAGGTGGGCGATATCGCCGACCTCGCCGGAGTGGGCAATTCCCTGCTCGTCCAACACGTGTCGCGAACTCTCCCGGCCTTCTGCGCCGAAGTCCATGGCATGGTTGTTGGCGAGGCCCATCACGGTAAAGCCTGCGGCCTTCAGATAGGCAGCGTAGCGAGTGGGCACGCGGAATGCGTAACACGTTCCCTCTCTCTTGCCGCGGCATTTGGCGGAGACACCGCCATCCACCAGCGGGCCCTCCAGGTTGCCGAAGACAACGTCGCCACGCTTAAGGATGGGCGTGACCTGATCGAGAAGACCGGCGCCATCGTTGGGGGGCAGATCGTGACCCGATGCATCAGGAAAAGTCGTGCCCAGCATAACGTCGCCGACTGCGGTAACCACGATCTCGTCATACGGTGCAGGCGCCAGAGCTCGAGGCTCCGTGCTTGGCGAAGCGATCGGGGGCGACAGCGTGCTGGCGTTCCTCTCCGGCGCCGATGTTGGCGCAACCGCAGGAATAGAAGTCTGGGGAGCAGAAGTCTCGGACGGTGTGGGAGCGGTCTGTTGTGCGCCTGCCGGGCTGGCCAAGGCGACTGCGATGGCGAGAACCCATGGCAGCCGCGGCACCGCCCCGCGAGCACGCACGTCGGACAAAACCTCACGCTCAGAAGAGGCTGGCTTCAGGAAATAGAGATTTTTCTCGTGTTCTCGCAACGATAACAATTCTCGACAACCGTCCCTGGCGGCGATTCATTTACCGGTCCAGAGTCTCTCTGTCTGATGCTCAGATGCGAGACCGACCCGCCAAGCGACCGGAAACAACCATTTGAACACAACGGTTCCAGGCAAACCAATAAGCGATTTCCCTGTGGTCGGCAGTATCAAAGACCGTCAAATCGGCATCCTTGCCCGGCTCGAGGCTGCCCTTCCGGTCCTGCAAGTGCAAAGCGCACGCGGCATTGATAGTCACCGCAGCGATGGCTTCTGCAGGAGTCATGCGCATGTGCGTGCATGCGAGCGACATGACAAAGGGCAGGCTCGGCGTGGGGGAAGTGCCGGGGTTGAAGTCCGTGGCCAGGGCCACGGCTACGCCGGAGTCAATCAGCCGCCGCGCGTCGGGATATGCCGCTTGTCCCAGGAAGTAATTTGCGCCCGGCAGCAAAACCGCGATCGTCTGAGCCTTGGCCAGCGCAGAGACGTCATGATCACCGACGCAGTCCATGTGATCGAGCGATGCCGGCTCAAGCGCAAGCAGCCCACCGAGGGGGGACGGCGTGAACTGGCAAACGTGGGCGCGAACGCCCAGCCCGTGGCGGCGCGCAGCCACCAGCACCGCCTCCGACTGTGCTGCCGTGAAAGCCCCCCGCTCGCAGAAGGCATCAGCATAGTGGGCAAGTCTTCGGCGCGCGGCCAGAGGAATGATTTTTTGCGCTACAAGATCCACGTATTCGTCGTTCTTGCCTAAGTATTCGGCGGGAACCACGTGTGCGGCCAGGAGCGTGGGCACAACCGTTCCCGGCCAACTTCGCGCGGCGGCGCGGATGGCTTCGAGCGACTTGATCTCATCGCCTTCGGTCAAGCCGTAGCCTGATTTGGCTTCGGCCGTGGTGGTCCCATGGTCAAGCATGGCCCACAGCGCTTCGAGGACTCTTGCGCTCAACTTCCCACGGCTCGCCTGGCGAACTCCAGCGACGCTCGAGCGAATCCCGCCTCCGGCTGCTGCAATCTCATCGTAGCTCGCGCCGGCAATGCGCTTCTCAAAGTCCACCAGCCGCGGCGCCGTAAACACCGGGTGAGTGTGGCAATCCACCAGGCCAGGCAGCACTACTCGTCCTTTGCAGTCGATCTCCTCGATCTTGCGCTTGTGCTTCTTGAGCCAGGGATGCCGCAGCAATTCGCGCTGCCGGGCTACGGCGATAACCTTCCCGCCGCCACAGAGGACCGCGGCATCTTCAATCAGTCCGATTCCGTTGAGCGCTGGACCACGGCGCGGCGCGTCGCCGCGTACGGTCACCAGCTGGCCGATGTTGGCCAGGAGCAGATAAGGGGATGTCGTTCTGTGTCGCAATCAATAGGTTACGCTCTATTCCGCCGTCGCGGAACTCGATCGCGCTCGGAAAACCCCTAACCTCTTGAAAAGGCTATTTTCCCAGGTCACGCATCGGAATCCTTACGCCCTTGCGTTCCGCAAACCTCGTGGCTTCTTCGTACCCGGCGTCCACATGCCGCGCAACCCCGATACCAGGATCGTTCGTCAGCACGCGTTCGATGCGTTGGGCCATCGCGTCGCTCCCGTCAGCCACCGTGACCTGGCCGGCGTGCAGCGAATAGCCGATGCCGACGCCGCCACCATTGTGGATGGAAACCCAGCTGGCACCGCTGGCGGTATTGAGCAGCGCGTTGAGCAGAGGCCAATCGGCGACCGCATCGCTGCCGTCTTTCATGCTCTCGGTCTCGCGGTAGGGAGAAGCAACGGAGCCGCAATCGAGATGATCACGCCCCATCACGATGGGCGCTTTGATCTTGCCTTTGCGTACCAGATCGTTCATGGCCAGGCCGAATTGGGCACGCTCGCCGTATCCCAGCCAGCAGATACGCGCCGGCAGTCCCTGGAACTTGATGCGTTTGCGGGCCAGATCGATCCACCGGCTCAGGATGCGGTTATTGGGAAAAAGCTCGAGCACCAAGTCGTCTGTCACGGCGATATCGGCGGGATCGCCGGAGAGCGCTACCCACCGAAAGGGTCCCCGGCCCTCGCAGAACAGCGGACGGATATAAGCCGGCACAAAGCCTGGAAAGTCATACGCATTCTTCACGCCGCGCTGAAAAGCAAAAGTGCGGATGTTGTTGCCGTAGTCGAAGGTGACACTGCCCATCTTCTGCAAGCGCAGCATGCCCTCGACATGGCGGGCGATCGAATCCAGTGAACGCTCGAGATAGGCTTTGGGATCGCGCCTCCGCAACTCCAGCGCCTGCTCGAGCGTCATGCCGTTGGGGAAGTACCCGTTCAAAGGATCGTGAGCCGATGTCTGATCAGTAAGGATGTCCGGCAGCACCCCGCGTTCGGCGAGTTCAGGAATGACGTCGGCGCAGTTGCCAACCAAGCCAACTGACACAGCTTCCTTTTTGCGGACGGCATTCTTCAAAATGCGCAGCGCTTCGTCGAGGTTATTGACCATAAAGTCGCAATAACCGGTTTTGAGTCGCTTCTTGATGCGCTCCGGATCCGCGTCGATACCGAGGAAGCTGGCGCCGGTCATGGTCGAAGCCAGAGGCTGAGCGCCGCCCATGCCGCCCATGCCGCCGCTGACAATCAGCTTGCCGGCGAGGTCGCCACCAAAATGTTTTTCGCCCGCCGCAGAGAACGTTTCAAAAGTTCCCTGAATGATTCCTTGCGAACCGATATAGATCCAGGAGCCGGCGGTCATCTGACCGTACATCATCAGCCCGGCGCGCTCGAGTTCGTTGAACTTTTCCCAGTTCGACCAGTGGCCCACTAGGTTGGAATTGGCGATCAACACCCGTGGCGAATACTCGTGGGTGCGGAAGATTCCTACGGGCTTCCCGGATTGGACCACGAGGGTCTCATCATTGTTGAGTGATTCTAGCGAGGCCAGGATCGCGTCCAGACAGCTCTGATTGCGCGCAGCCTTGCCGGTGCCACCATAGACCACCAGATCGCGCGGACGCTCGGCCACCTCTTCGTCGAGATTGTTCATCAGCATGCGCATGGCCGCTTCCTGGGGCCACGCTTTGCAGGTCAATTGATTACCGCGCCGGGCTTTCAGTGGAGGAAGATGTGTGGTCAGGGTTTGAGCGTCGACCGGCATACCAAGATGTTAGCTGATGGCACGACTGAAGTCATGCATAACACTTATCCCAACCTGGGGCCATTCTCCTCGGCTTGGCAGCCAACTTACCAGGTGTTGTACGGCGTGCCGTCCGAGCCGACCCTGCTGGATCCACTATGGACGTCGGTGATTCCCGGCTGCGTCTGATCTAGGGCGGTCATCACGTCTTCCTGGACAGGTTGCCAGGTGTCAGCAGCATTTGTGAACGGATCCTTGGGGATGGCTGCCAGATAGCCGGCATCGACTAAGTCTTGGAGGGCCTGAGGGGCTTTGTTCTTATCCTGCGTGTACTCGTCGATGGACTGTCGCATGGAGTAGAGATCTTCCTTAAGCACTGCTTCGTGGGCATGTTGGACATGTGTGGTGTACATGGGTATGGCGATTCCTGTCAGGATCACAATGATGCTGATCACGATCACCATTTCGATCAAGGTGAAGCCGCGCGGTTGCCGGTAATCCGCTTTCATTCTCATTACCAATCCCTGTACTTGGTCCCGTCCAAACCGGTGCCATTCGACTTGGTGTACACGTCAAACACGTCCTGACCTCCCCAGGAATCCGAGGTAGGATCGTCTTGCATGGAGCGCAACCCCCAGTCTTTGTTTCCCGTCATGGGATCGATGGGGATGCGGCGCAGAAACCTCAGTTTCTTTCCGCCCTGAACTTCCACGCCGTTCACCAAGGTATCCAGATCCGGCGGATAACCCTCGGTCCCCAGCTTGACCTGAAACATGTTTCTGTCCGCGGCCTCTTTATATTTGTCGATGGCCGAGCGCATCTCCCACAGGTCGCGGCGCAGTTCGACTTCGTGGGCTCGCCGGACGCTCACCCGCACCACGGGCACTGCCGCTCCCATCAGGACCAGCAGAATAGAGATGACGATGATCATCTCCATGAGCGTCACACCGCGTTGCTGCCGGTATTTCATACTTCGTCTACTATTCTAAGCCGAACCCTGTCCCGCGCCCTCGACTCGCTAGTTCACGGTCACCGCGGCCTGGGATCCCTGAACTGTCAGGGTCTGATTCTGGCTGTTGCGCGCGTTCGGTACCGAGATCGAAACCACGCCCGCGCCCTTGGTTTTGGCCTTAAACTCCAAGCTGAACACAGTGCCGTCGCCAGAGACGCCGGCGCTGCCCGGGGGACGCTGGGCGCTAACCAGCAGCTTCCCCGCCGCGGCATCGTCACGGTGCACCAGAGACACAGCCTGCCCGTCCTTGGTTAGAAAATCGCCGCCGGAGACGTTCATGAACTGCATCACGTTAGGATCGTACGCAATCTGAACCGGCACCGCAGTGATGTCCTGGCCATGGGTCAATACCACGTTCAAAGAGAACGTGCTTCCCTGGGCTTGGGTCACGGTTCCAGGATCCAGACGAACTGACAACAGGCCGTTCACCGGGCTGGCAGGCGAAGAAGAAGGTGTGACAACCGACTGTGGGCTCCGGGAAGTCGTTTCTTGAGGTAGAGCACCTGGCGTTGCCCCCGTTTGGGGCGAGGGAGGTGCCGGCGCAACAGGTGCCCCCGGCGCGACTACCAACGGAGTTGGCACTACCGGCACGGAACCCGGCTGCGGAATCACAGAAGCCGCCGCCGGGCCATTGTCGTTATGCGTAGGCCGCCCGGCGATGCGAAGGTCGATCGCGGTTCCGGTGCCGACGTCAAATGCTTTCTGGTTCATCGCGTCCAGCTCTTGTTTGCGCACGATGTGCGGAATCATGAGGAAGACGATTTCGTTGCTTACAACTTCTTTCTGTTCCTGCGAGAAAAAATACTTGAGAATGGGAATCTCGCCGAGGAACGGCGTTCCGGCGATCGTCCGCGTGTAATCCTGTTCCATAATGCCGCCCACCATGCTGATTTCCCCATCTCGTAAGCGGGCGAAGAGCTCTTCGGAACGCTGGCTGATGATGGGCTGGGTAATGCCGCCGATCGTCGAAGAGCCGTTCAAGTTGGAAACTTGCAATGAAGTCTTGAGCGTAACCTGGCCGTCAGGATGAATGGTGGGTGTAATCTCCATGACCACGCCGACGTCGGTATAGGTGAACTGTGTGTTCACGCCCACCGCGCCCACCGCGGTGCCCACGCCCAAGGGCGTCCCGAAGGAGCCGGTCGCGATCGGAATTTTGTCGGCGATCGTGAGCTTCGCTTTTTCGCCGTTGGTGGCGCGCAGCCGCGGGTTCTGCATGATCTTGGTATCGATGTCATTCAACAGCGCCTGGAGCTGGATGGGGGCGATCGTCAGCGCGTAGCTGGTCGAATTCAGATGCTGAAGATTGTTGAAATTGAGCCCCGTGGTGGTGGGCGTGGTCGTCGTTGTGCCTGGGGTGGTGGTCGTGGTCGTGTTGAGGACTGAACTGGGCGGCTGCAGGTTGATAGTCGCCGTTTGCGGCGGAATGATTCCGATGTTGCGCGTTTTGTCCCTGCGTACCTGGGCGACGATCACGTCGACCACCACCTCGGGCTTGGCCTTGTCGATGTCATCCACCATCTTCTCGGCCAATGCCAACTGATCGGGTGTGCCCTTGATGACGATGGCGTTCTGCGACGGAATCTGCTGGATACGCTGTACTTCGAGCACCGTGCGAATGGCGTTCACAATGTCTTGCAGGTCGGTTGGCGAGGAGACGTTGCCCAGATAAAAGGTTTTGATGACGTTCTGTTCCAGTTCGCGGCGCTTGGCTTGCGTATCCGCGGCGACAAAAATCGTATTGGGCGTTACCGTCCGCCAAAAGGTGCGGGACTCGAGCGCCAGGATGTCCAGCGCTTCCTGCAATGTGACGTTTTTCAGCTTGAGTGGGATGCGACGCGATTGAAAGTCAGGATCAAACAGCACATTGATGCCAGCCAGCTTACCCAGAGTTTCGTAGATGACCTTCACGTCCTCCGACGCGAACTCGAGCGCGGTGATGGGCGTTTGGGATATCGGAGCCAACATCACCGGGGGCTGGGCTTGTTCCAGGATTCTGTGCAATGCGTCCTCTTCTTTCTTGAGAGGAGGCGTCTCGCTCTGGCCCGATTGCTTTTGGATCATCTCCTGAGTGTGCCGGATTTCCTGCGCCGCAAGATCGTTGCTGGGATCAATGGTGGCGGCTTTCTCGAACAGGGCCAGAGCTTCCTGCAGCTTGCCTTCGTCACGCAGCTTCTGCGCGCGATGCACCAGATCGGCCGCGGCCAGAAAGCGCAGCCGTTCGTAGGGCACGCGATACCTTAACTCTTCCGGTTTAAGCTGATAGGCCTCGCGGTAATACGTGTACGCCGCTTCGTAATCGCGACGTGCTTCGGCTCGCATCCCTTTCTTGTAAAGGTCTTTGGCTGAATCGGCAGCGACTAGCCCGACGGAGCAAAGCATTACCAAGGCGAGAACTCTGGCGGCTTTAAGCATACTCTCCTGCTTGTTGGCGGTGGTACCTTAACCCCTTGTGTTTCATGGGTATAGAAAGGAGTAACACCCGTTGATTTAACGGTCAGAATTCGCGATTATACACCTGAATCTGCGCTCTACCTAGAACGGCATGGCCCTCCGCGTTTTGCGCTGTGTTAGCATAAAAATTTTGCTGCAAGCAGCAGAAAGCTGCCATGGCCCGCCACGGTACTCATCAAACTGAGCCGAACAAACCTAAAAACGTCAAGCGCGATCCCATCGCGTCCGGCGAACGCGATGCCACGGTCAATCGCGCCGCATCGCACAACTATTTTCTCGAAGACAGGATGGAAGCGGGAATGGTTCTGACCGGCTCTGAAGTCAAATCCGTCCGCGCCGGACGGGCAAACTTAAAAGATGCCTACGCCATCATCAAGGACCAGGAACTCTGGCTGCTGAACGCCCACATCGGCGCGTACGAAAACGCGGGCTACGCCGGCCACCTGCCATTGCGCACACGCAAGCTGCTGGTCCACGCCGAGCAACTCCGCAAGCTGACCCTCAAAAGCCAGCAGCGCGGTTACACACTGGTTCCTACGCGCATGTACTTCAAGAACGGAAAGATAAAATGTGAGATCGCGCTGGCTAAAGGAAAGCAATTCTGGGACAAGCGCGAAACGGAGCGCCGTCGCACCGCCGACCGCGAAGCCCGTGACGCCATTGCGCGGTCGCGAAAGCGGTAAATCCTATCTTCGGGAGAGTGAACGTCATCATGGAACTACGACTGAACACCACCAATCTTGCCGACGCTGAAAGCGAATGCCTGGTGGCCGTGGCCCTGGACCACGGCGACAAGAAGAAGCCTGAACCCCGGCTGGCCGCCAAGGAAGCGGCGGCGCTCACGAAATCCGCCGCCGAGTTGATCGCCGCCGGAGAAATCACGGGAAAAGCTGGGGACTCGGTTTTACTGCATCGCCCGCTGGGGCTAAAAGCGAGGAGACTGCTGGTAGTCGGCGGCGGCAAAGCCGCTGGCTTCAACGCCGCCGAAGTACGCAAAGCTGCGGGAACAGCCATTCGCTATCTGAAGGCCAGAAGTATTAGGAGCTGCGCTTTCGCGCTCCCCGAGCTGGGCTCAGGCCCCGACGACGCAGCACGCTCTCTGGTCGAAGGAGCGTTGGTCGCCGACTACGATCCCGATACCTATCGCAGCGAGCGCAAAGATCAAACCATGAAGGAGCTGGTCGTCGTGGCGCCCGGGGGATCCGACACCGCACGCCTCGAACGCGCCATCGATCAAGGCCGCATCGTGGGTGAGTCGCAGAACTTTACCCGCGAATTAGTCAACGAGCCCAGCAACCGCCTCACTCCGACCGTGTTTGCCGAACGCGCGAAAAATATGTGCGAGAGCGTGGGACTGAAATGCGAAATCATGGGTCCAGACAAAATCAAAGAACTCAAGATGGGAGCCTTCTGGAGCGTGGCCCAGGGATCGGACGAAGAGCCGCGCCTGATCGTGATGCGCTACGAACCCGAAGGCGCTCCAGAAAAGCCGGTACTGGGCCTGGTGGGTAAAGGTATAACGTTCGATACCGGCGGCATCTCCATCAAACCCGCCGACGGCATGGAGAAAATGAAATACGACATGGCCGGCGGGGCCGCTATGGTCGGCGCCATGCGGGCCGTCGCGCTGCTCAAGCCGAAGGTGAAGGTTATTTCCATTGTCTGCGCGACGGAAAACATGCCGAGCGGCAAAGCGCAAAAGCCGGGCGACGTGCAAATCGCCATGTCCGGTAAAGCCATCGAGATCATTAACACTGACGCCGAAGGCCGGTTGGTCCTGGCCGACGGCCTCCATTACGCCCGCCTGCTCGGTTGCACTCACCTGATTGACGCGGCTACGCTCACCGGCGCCTGTGTGGTAGCGCTAGGCATGGTAAACGCTGGCGCCTTTGCAAATGACGAGACCATCTATCGCCACTTCACCCAGGCACTCGATCGCTCCGGCGAGAAGTTCTGGCGGCTGCCTCTGGACGCCGAGTACACGGAGATGATCCGCTCCAACATAGCCGACATCATGAACACCGGCGGCCGCTATGGCGGAGCCATCACCGCAGCAATGTTCCTCAAGGAGTTCGTTGAGGACACTCCCTGGATCCATTTGGACATCGCCGGCACCGCCTGGATGGAAGAGAACAAGAGCTGGATCGCCAAAGGACCGTCGGGGATCGCCGTGCGCAGCCTGGTCGAGTTCGTCAGGAGCTATGGGGACGGCAAGAGCTAGACCTCCTTGCGATCAGAAACGATTGCCCGCCGGGAGGTCGCTAGAAGCTGTCCGCTACATGACCTTCAGAGACTGCTGCTTCAGCACACAAGCAGCTCGAGAATGACGACCGCGAATCTCCTCATCTGGTAATCCCGCAATGAGTGTTCGGCTGACTCTCGATCGGCAGATATAATTCAGCGGCGAGGATAAACGACAAAATGTCAAAATCGCGCAGGCAATTCTTGGCCGAAGCATCTGCCAGTCTGCTCGGAGCGAGCGTTGCGGTCCGCAGCCAGGCACAGCAGAATCCCGTTCGACAGCCGACTCCATCCGAGCCTGCGCCGGGAACGCCCCCCGCCTTCGGGACCGCCCCACCGGTCGGGCCCGTGGTTTCACCCACCACCTTCGCCGAGGCCGAAAAGCTCATGCGGGTGGAGTTCACGACGGTGGAGCGGGCTCAAGCGGCCAGCAACTGGCGTAGCGCGATGGCCCCGCTCTACGAACGACGCACCGGTCCGCACAAAGTCGCGATCGAGTCGACCTTAGCGCCGTACTCACAGTGGAATCCGGTACTGCCGGGCGAGACCGCCGGCCCACGGCGCAATCGCTTCATATGGAGCAAAACCGATCCCGGGCCGCTTCCCTCACGCGAGGAAGACATCGCCTTCGCTCCCCTGACGCTGCTGGCGCGCTGGATCGAGAAGCGCCAACTAACCTCCACGCGGCTGACTCAAATTTATCTCGAGCGGATCAAGCGTTTCGACCCCACGTTGCACTGCATCATCACCCTCACCACCGATCTAGCCATCAAGCAAGCCCAGCAGGCCGATCGGGAGATCGCAGCTGGAAAATACCGCGGCCCACTCCACGGTATTCCCTGGGGCGGCAAAGATCTGCTCGACACCGCCGGCATTCTCACGACGTACGGTGCCGAGCCTTTCCGCAACCGCGTGCCTACTGCCGACGCCGCCGTGGTCAGGCGTCTGCATGACGCGGGCGCCGTGCTGATTGCTAAATTAAGCCTGGGAGCGTTGGCCCTCAACGATATCTGGTTCGGTGGCCAGACCATGAACCCGTGGCTCCTCGAGGAAGGGTCGTCGGGTTCAAGCGCCGGCCCGGGCGCCTCGACAGCCGCTGGCCTGGTGGGATTCTCGATCGGCAGCGAGACTGGGGGCAGCATCGTGGGCCCCAGCATGCGCTGCGGCGTCACCGGGCTGCGTCCGACCTTCGGGCGCGTGCCCCGCACCGGTGCCATGACGCTCTGCTGGTCGCTCGACAAGCTCGGACCGATGACCCGCGGCGTGGAAGACACACTGCTCATCCTCGATGCCATCTCCGGCCCCGATCCCGGTGATCTGTCGAGCGTTCCCAGCAAACTGGACTACGACGTCAATCTGCCGGTGAAAGGCCTGCGGTTGGGTTACTTCCCGGCATGGATGAAAGTTAGCCCGGCGACGGATGTCGATCGCATGGCGCTCGAAAAGGTAAGGACTGTGGGCATGGTTCCGGTGGAAGTCTCCATCCCCGACTGGCCCTATGATTCGCTCGACGTTATCCTGTTCGCCGAAGCTGCGGCCGCCTTTGAAGAACTGACTCTCAGCCGGCAAGTGGATCAGCTCAAGGCCCAGGTTCCGGACGCATGGCCCAACACCTTCCGCCAATCGCGATTCCTTTCGGCTGTCGATTTCGTCCAGGGCGATCGCTTGCGTCGCAAAGTAGCCCAGGAGATGGCACGCATTTTCAAGGAAGTGGATTTGTTGATCGTGCCTTCTCTGCGCGACGAGATGCTGACCATCACGAACTTTACCGGCCACCCCTCACTGACCTTGCGTGCTGGTTTCATTGAGGTATCGCAGGCGCGCAGTGACTGGGCGCCCGATCCGGCTCATCCGTTGCCGCGATTCTCGCCACCACGCCGCGTTCCGCACGGCGTCACGTTGATCGGACGGCTGTTCGATGAAGGCACGCTGGGGCGCGCCGGCCTGGCTCTGGAAAAGAGCTTCGGAGTCGTCGGGGAAAGGCCACCGGGGTTCTGAGCGCCGGCTTCACCCTCAGTTCGGCAGACCTCCGAGTCCGACAAGCATTGTGTGATCATCGTCCCCTAAGACGGTCTTCCACTTGCCTCCGTGGCTTTAGATCGCGGTCAAGCGAACGAATGTGTGGTTTCGATCGTAGGCGCCTGGCTCATTCTGACGAACCGAACGCGAGCCAAAACAACGATTTGTCTCCTACATTACCGACGGCGCCGCGATTCCCATCATCGCCAGGCACTCGACCAGCGCTTTCCGCACGACCGCTGCCGTGGCCAGCAAGAAGCGCTTGCGGGCTTCGTCGGCTTCAGTAAGGATGTGGTGCTTGTGATAGAAGTTGTTGAACTGTTGCGCCAGCTGAAAAGCGTACTTAGCCGCGTATGCAGGCTCGGTAGTCACGATCGATTGCTTCACTACGTGGCTGAGCTGTCCGGCGCGCAGCCACAGCTCCCAGATTTCGTCGTCATCCTTCAGAAAGCGAAGGTCGATTGCCCCTGAGAGAATCTGCTCTGCGCTCAGTCCGGCTTTGCGGAAGATGTTGGTGGCGCGCACGATAGCGTACTGCGCGTAGGGCCCAGTCTCGCCCTCGAAGCTCAGCGCTTCTTTGAAATCGAAAGCGATCACCGAAGTCTTAGTAAACTTGAGCATGAAGTAGCGCAGGGCGCCGATAGCGATCTGCGCGGCGATCTCCTGCCGCTCCGTTTCGGGCATCTCGGGATGGCGGATGTTCACTTCTTTCTCGGCGGCAGCGATCAGGGCCCCAATCAGGTCATCGGCCTTGACGCCGAATCCCTTGCGTCCGGAAACCTCGATGTACGGCCTCTTTTTGTCCTCCTCGGCAACCTCGTAGCCGAGTTCCACGGCACAACCCGGCGTCAGCGCTACCATCTCGTAAGAGAAATGATGATAGTTAGCGGCTTCCTCGGTGTAGCCCAATCCACGCAAAGCTTCGATCACGTTGTTCTGCGGGTCGGCCTGACGCGAATCGATCACGTTGTAGATGGCGTCGACGTCGCCGAAATGAGGATGGTCGGCCTCGCCAGACTCGGCGGAGATCCAAACCTGATCGCCGTCACGATAGCGATAGAAACGCTGGTAGCCGAAGTCCTTGCCCAGCCGTCCGAACTTCCACAGATGGTAAGCAATGTCTTTGCCGACGTAGGTCACCGTGTTGTTAGAACGGACGATGACCTTGGCATCTTCATCCGGTCCCTGATCGCTGGTTTCAGCTGTTGCTTCGGCGCCTTTGCTGCCGGCGCGTTTCATCACCCAACAACCTTTGTTCTTGCCTTCGGTCTCGAAGTAGAGCACACCCTGGTGTTTCAGTTGCTCGAAGGCCAGGTCCCAGAAATGGAGGTGCAGGATCTCGCTTTCCTGGGGAAGGAAGTCGTATTCGATACCGAGGCGCACCATGGTCTCAAGATGGCGGCGAATGATGGCCGTCGAAATCAGCTTGCCCATCTCCGCCGCTCGATTGCCGCCACGTTCGATGTCATGCAGCGTTTGCAGGCGCAGCTGCAAGTGGTCCTTGTCTTCCTCGTACCATTGTGAGACCCGCGCATAGAGGTCCCAGCAGTAGTAGTCGAACGGTTTGCCGGGGAGCGGGTGTGCGATCAGTGCTTCCACTTCGCTCTTGCTTTTGTTTTCGAGATACAGAAAGCCCACCACCACGTCGGCCACCTGGACGCCGGTGTTGTCGATGTAGTTTTGCACGTCGACATGGGCGCCGGCAGCACGCAGCAGGCGAACGAAGGTGTCGCCGAGAATCGCGTTGCGCAGGTGGCCGATGTGCGCGGCTTTGTTGGGATTGATACTGGTGTGTTCCACCAGAATCTTCTCTGCTTTCACCGGTTCCGACTTCGGCCTTGCGTCTTCTTGAAGCACCATGCGCGCCGCAGCCACCCGATCCACCTTGGCGTTGATGTAACCGGCCCCGGCGACCTCAAATTTCGCGAAACCAGGGACCTCGCCTAAGCCAGCTACAATCTCTTCGGCTATCTTGCGCGGGGGTTTGTGCAGCTTCTTGGCCAGCTCAAAGCTGAGCGGCAGCGCGTACTCGCCCAGTGCGACGCGTGGCGGCTGGTCTACCACCAAGCGCGGCAATTCGACGTCATATTGACGCTTAAGGAGGTCGCCAATGCGCCGGGTAAGCTGCTGCTCCAGGTCCAAGTACAAAGTGTCTTACCTTATCTAATAGAGGATCATCCGTAGCGGTACACGCGAGCCGTAAGTGACTGACGGAAAAGGCGATTATAGCAAAGCTCTCGAGAGCCACCGGTTTGACGCCGACGCGTGTGTAAACCTATGATGAAATTCATCGTGTCATTCCGAGCGCCGCTCTTCGGCGAGGAATGGGCTCTGCTACTGAATGGAGGCAACGAAAGAGACAAAGGATAGCGGCAGCGGAGCAGATTCCTCGACCTCACTCCATGTTCAATGGGGCAAGCAGCGATAGCGAAGGTTCGGCCACGCGAATGACTTTTGTGCGGTCCCTGTCAGCAAACAACTGCATGCGCATTGCCTATCTAGAATGTTTTTCCGGGATTAGCGGCGACATGTTCCTGGGCGCGCTGATCGACGCCGGAGTTCCGCCCGAGCTGTTCACGCGGACAGTCGATGCGCTGGGTGTGGAGGCGCGTCTGGAGATCTCGCGGGTGGACCGCAACGGCATCAGTGCGACGAAGGTCGATGTGATCGTCGCCGGGGAAAAGGAGCTGCCCCGCGAAGAATTCTGGAGCAAGGAACAAGCAGCGCACACGCACAGCCACGACCACCCTCATCAGAGTCACGACCACCAGCACCATCACCACGAGCAAGGGTCCGGCCAGGAACCCAAGCATGTCCATCGCGGATTGAAAGAGATTCGTGAGATCATCGGTCGCGCCGCGATCAGCGCATCGGCCAAGAAGCGGGCGATCGCTATCTTTACCGCGCTCGGCGGGGCGGAAGCACGCGTCCACAACACCGATATCGAAGCCATCCACTTCCACGAAGTTGGCGCTCTCGACGCGATCGTTGATATCGTTTGCGCCGCGGTCGGTTCTGAAAGCTTGGGGGTCGAGCAATGGATCTGTTCCCCGTTGAACGTCGGCGGAGGCACCGTGGAATGCGCGCATGGTACTTTCCCCATTCCGGCTCCGGCCACACTCGATCTGCTCCGCCACGCTCCGGTCTATTCCGGCGCGATCCTGAAAGAGCTGGTCACGCCCACGGGCGCGGCCATCGTGCATGTGCTGGCCAACGAGTTCGGCCAATTCCCGAGCATGAAGACCGAGAAAGTGGGCTACGGAGCTGGCTCGCGAAACTTTAAAAACTTTCCCAACGTGGTGCGCCTGAGCCTGGGCGAGCCGGTTTCAGCCGTGGGCGAACGCCACACCATCCCGATCGAGGAGATTGCCATTCTCGAAGCTAACGTTGACGACATGTCGCCGCAGATCTTCGGCTATATGATGGAGCGGGCTCTGGCCGCCGGCGCCCTCGACGTCTTCGGCGCCGCCGTGCAGATGAAGAAGAACCGTCCCGGCATGCTGCTGACCGTGCTGTGCCGTCCCGAAGACCGGACCAAGCTCACCGAACTCATCTTTGCTGAGACCACCACACTGGGAGTGCGCATGCGGCGGGAGACGCGGGCTGTACTAACGCGGCGGCAAGTCCCGATCATGACTAAATGGGGCGAGGTGCGCATGAAACTGGCCGGCGTCAACGGCACGATCAGCAACTATGCCCCGGAGTATGAGGACTGCCGGCGCATCGCCGAGCAGCACAATGTGCCCCTCAAGACGGTCCTGCAGGAAGCGGTCAAGGTTTATCTGGACAACACCAATGGATAAGGGCCCGAAGTTCTATATCACCACGCCGATCTACTACGTGAATGCGCGCCCGCATATCGGCCACGCCTACACCACGCTGGTGTGCGACGCTGTGGCCCGCCGAAAGCGCATGCTGGGCTATGACACGTTCTTTCTGACCGGCACCGACGAGCACGGGCAAAAGATCGAGCGCTCGGCCGCCCGGGCTAACACCACGCCGCAGAAATTTGCCGACGAAGTCTCTTCGCAGTTCCGCGCTCTCTTCGACCGGATGAACGTGACTTATGACGATTTCATCCGCACCACTGAGCTTCGTCACCAGCGTGGCGCGCAGGAGCTTTGGCGGCGGCTCGAGGAGAGAGCGTTCATCTACAAAGGCACCTACACCGGGCAATATTGCGTCTCCGATGAAGCTTATGTTGAAAGCGCCAAGCCCGGCGATCCCTGCCCGGAATGCGGGCGGATCACCGAGACGGTGAGCGAAGAGAACTACTACTTCAAGCTTTCAGAGCTGGCCGACAAGCTGCTCGATTACTATCATGACCATCCGGACTTCATCCGTCCGGAAACACGGCGCAATGAAGTAATAGCCTTCGTCAAGAGCGGGCTGCGCGATCTCTCCATCAGCCGCAGTACGTTTTCATGGGGCATTCCCGTGCCCGGCGATCCCAAGCACGTGATGTACGTTTGGCTCGATGCTCTGATCAACTACATCAGCGCCATCGGTTTCGGCGCCGACGACGAGGCCAAACAGGAACGGTTCGATCACCTCTGGCCGGCTGACGTCCACATGATCGGCAAGGAAATCATCCGCTTTCACTGTGTCTACTGGCCCGCGTTCCTGATGGCCGCCGGACTGCCCCTGCCCGGGCACGTGATCGCCCACGGATGGCTGCTTTTTGAAGAGAGCAAGATGTCGAAGTCGCGGGGCAACATCGTGCGCGCCGAGACGGTGATCGATGTTCTCGGCAATGATGCTCTGCGTTACTTCCTGCTCCGCGAGATCGTCTTCGGCCAGGACGGATCGTTCAGCTTTGACGCGCTGGTACAGCGCTACAACTCCGATCTCGCCAACGATCTGGGTAACCTGGCCAGCCGCACCTTGACGATGATCAACCGCTACTTCAGCGGTCATGTGCCCTACCCTTCTCCGATCGGCGCGCGTAAAGGAGCCGACGACGGGGTCAGAAACCAAGCCCAGGCGGTGATCGCCGAGTTCAGCATGCTGTTTGACAACTACCAGTTTTCGCGCGCGCTCGAGACCGCGTGGACACTGGTGGGATCGGTGAATAAGTATCTGGTCGAGCAGGAGCCCTGGGTTGTGGCGGAAAAAGAAGGCGAAGAGGATAAGGCTCGTCTGGCGACGATCCTCTATACCTCTGCCGAGGCGCTGAGGATCGTGACCGCGCTGGCACATCCGGTGCTTCCGGAAGCGACTGCCCGAATCTGGCAGCAGCTCGGACTGGGAGAAATCTCCCGCTTCAATCTCTCTGAATTGAAGTGGGGACAGTTGCCGCTCGGAGGAAAGCTGGGGAGGGTTGAACCGGTATTTCCCCGAGCCGATAAGACCACCATCGAAAGGATGCAACAAATGGAACAGGAGCGCTCCGCTGCCAATGCCCCAGCCAGCCAGCAGTCCACTGCGCCCGCTGCGCCGGAAGCATCGCCGGCCAAACCAGCAACCCCGACTTCTGAAACGAAACCCGTGGCCGCGGCTCCCGCCCCGTCCGCGACCGACGGTAAGATCACCATCGATGACTTCATGAAGGTCGAACTCCGCGTCGGCCAGGTGAAGGCCGCCGAAAGGGTGAAGGGCGCCGATCGCCTGCTGCGCCTCGAAGTTGATATCGGCAGCGAGGTCCGCCAGGTCGTCGCCGGCATCGCGCTGGCTTACGAGCCGGCCACCTTGATCGGACGCAAGGTGGTGTTGGTGGCTAATCTTCAGCCACGCAAACTTCGAGGACTGGAGTCGAACGGCATGATCGTGGCGGCTTCGGTCGGCGAAGAAGGCAAACCGGTCCTGGCTGGATTCCTGGAAGACGTACCGGTCG
>DATDGP010000113.1:0-22210 GCA_036522035.1 Terriglobales bacterium | reverse complement strand
GATCCTCTGAAACAGTGGAGCAGGCTTCTCCTCCCCGCGAAGCTCGAGGTAGGAATGACAAGTCGCTGGTGGAGATACGACTGTCGACGCCGTATGCAGGGGAGGGAACATCAATCTCCGCATAGTACTCCGGATAACTCTCGCGCACCACGGCAGCCAGATCCTCAATCACGATCTCCGGCCGCTTCAACAATTGCGCCAGGGTCGAGCCCACGGTATTCGCGAGGTTTGATTCCACCGCCGCGCGTTCGTCGCGCGAAACAGAATTTTCATCAGCTACATTTGCCGAAGGAGACGCGGACGCCGCCCTCGCCATGCGTTCCGCCCGCGCGCGCTCGATCTTCTCGAGCACCTGACCCGAGACTCGCGTCTTCTCTAAGATCGCAGCCAGCTTCTTGGCGCGAGCTTGCTTGGCCTCAAAGTCAGACCACGCGGCATCGCCGATCAGGCCTATGCGGCGGCCGTGCGGCGTGAGCCTGCGATCGGCGTTATCAATGCGCAGGTGCAGGCGGAACTCAGCGCGCGAGGTGAACATGCGATAGGGCTCGTTGGTGCCCTTGCTGATGAGGTCGTCGATGAGGATCGCCGTGTAAGCTTCGGTGCGGTCTAGCACCAGCGGCGGCTGACTCTTGACCTGTAACGCCGCGTTGATCCCGGCCATGATGCCCTGGCACGCGGCTTCTTCGTAGCCGGAAGTGCCGTTGATCTGACCGGCGAGAAACAGCCGGCCGATCTTCTTGGTCTCCAGCGTGCGCTCGAGTTCGGTGGGGTCGATGGAATCGTACTCAATGGCGTAGCCGGGGCGCAGCATCTCCGCCGTCTCGAGGCCCGGCACGGACTTGATTACAGCGAGCTGGACGTCGATGGGCATGGAGGTGCTCATGCCGTTGACGTAGATCTCGTGCGTGTTCAGGCCTTCAGGCTCGAGGAACAGCTGGTGCGTGGTCTTGTCCGGAAACTTGACGATCTTGTCTTCGATGCTGGGACAATAGCGCGGCCCAATGCTCTTGATCTGCCCGGAATACATGGGTGAGCGGTTGACGTTTCCGCGAATGATGCGGTGCGTCTCCGCCGAGGTGAAAGCCACGTAGCACGGCACCTGCTTCTGAACGATCCGCCGCGTGCGGAAGCTGAATGGCGTGGGGTCGGAGTCGCCCGGCTGCATCTCAAAGCGCGACCAGTCGATGCTGCGGCCATCGAGCCGCGGCGGCGTTCCCGTCTTTAAGCGGCACCCGCGCAGGCCGAGGAGCTTGAGCGATTCGCCCAAAAGCTGCGACGGAGGTTCACCGCTGCGTCCCGCAGGATAGGTCTGCTCACCGCAATGGATCAACCCGTTCAGGAACGTTCCCGTAGTGATGATCACAGCTTGTGCGCCGACTGTGCGGCCGTCGCGAAGGCGAATGCCCTTGGCCATACGCGTGGCCAAGGTGCCGGGTTCAAGAGCGGCCGGGCCATCCGATCCTCGAACTTCCCCCGGGTCTCCGCCCCTCCCCGGTCGGTTTTCCTTCCCAGTCTCCACGATGAGCTCGGCCACCTCGGCTTGTTTAATCAGCAGGTTAGGCTGGCTTTCCAGGACTTCGCGCATCTTGAGCCGGTATTGCTGCTTGTCGCATTGAGCGCGCGGCGACCATACGGCAGGCCCGCGTGAGGTGTTCAGCAGACGGAACTGGATGCCGACAGCGTCCGTGACTTCGCCCATAATGCCGCCCAGGGCATCGACTTCGCGCACCAGGTGGCCCTTGGCGATCCCACCGATTGCCGGGTTGCACGACATCTGCGCGATCAGATCGACGTTTAAGGTGAACAGTGCGGTCTTCAAGCCCATGCGCGCCGCGGCCATAGCGGCCTCGCAGCCGGCGTGTCCGGCGCCGACGACCACGACGTCATAATGTTCCATCATCCCTGTCACTACGCTCCACACGGCTTAAGCCAATCTTCGTCTCGGGGTTCTGCGGCGCCCGCGTTGGGCGTTCGCCGCCACGAGGGTTGGCGGCAGTTTCGTGACGCTCCCGAAGGGCTTCAGGCTCCATTCTACAGGGGAAACGCGGACTACCTCACCTTCGCCGATCCAGGCCCCAGGTGCTGCCCGCTCCATGGACGAAGAACAGGATGAAAAGCATCATCAGAGGAATGTTCTCGAGCTGATTTCCCAGGTATCGCCAGGCCGGCGTGCCCGCCGGCAGGTTCCATGTGGCCAACGCGAGGTTGAGCATGAAGAGCGCGCCGATCAGCGAAAACGGACGCACGGCAAACCCCAGCACCATAGAGATTCCGATCAGCATCTCCGCCACGCCCACGGCGTATCCAGAGGCCACGGGATAGCTGAGCGTGGCCCGCAGAAACGGCTTGTAGAAGCTCACGGAAGTCTCGTCGACCCAGCCGCTGACATACTTGGTGTAGCCGCCGTGGGCGAAGTCGGTGTGCAGCAGCTTGTATTGCGCGAACATGATGAACATCACGCCCACGACCAAGCGCGTGATAGCCATAGCGGCGGAAGACCCTCTGTTGCTTTTCGTTGCGACTGCCATCGATGGCCCCTCGTTCTCTGGTTACGGGTGTTTGAACACGTTGCCGTCTTTCATGACGAAGTTCACATTCTTGAGCGCACCGATATCGGCCAATGGGTTGCCCGAAACCGCGATCATGTCCGCATAAGCGCCGGGAGCGATGACACCCAGCTCGCCCTTCATCTCCAACAGATCGGCAGCATGCGACGTAGCGGCCTTGATGGCGTCCATGGGCGCCATGCCGTATTTCACCATGTAGTCGAACTCCTGCGCGATCGGCTGCGACCAGGGAATACCTCCCATATCCGTGCCGAAAGCGATCTTGATGCCGGCGTGAAGCGCTCTCTTAAACGAGACTTCGTGCACCGAAGCCCGGGCGCGGTCGCGTTTGCCATCTTCGGTGTCCTCCGGCTCCCAGTCCGTGAAATAGACGGCCAGGGTTGGGACGTACCAGGTGCCCTGCCGCTTCATTTGCGCGATGGCTTCGTCGTCCAGATCCAGGCCGTGTTCGATCGAGTCACAGCCACCGTCGAGCGCGCGGTGCAGCCCAATGCCTCCGTAGGCGTGGCAGGCGACTCGCTTCTGCTGCCCGTGCGCTTCGTCGCTGACGGCTTTAATTTCCTCGAGCGTCAATGTGGGCTGGGAGACCAGATGGCCCTGCTTGTCTGTCCACGAGCGGTGAGTCATGTAGACCTTGATCCAGTCGGCTCCGTTCTCGAGCTGCTGACGTGTGATCTTGCGCAACTCCACCGGACCGTCGCCGAGTTGCGCGCCCTTAGGCACCACGATGTCAGGGTTATAGCCTTCGAGCGGATAGCCGCCAGTCACTGAGATGGCCCGCGTTACAACGTAGAGTCGCGGCCCAGCAATGAAGCCTTTGTTGATGGCTTCCTTGATGCCCACATCGCCGTAGCCGGCGCCTTCGGTTTCGAGATCGCGCAAGGTGGTGAACCCCTGCTCGAGAGCCCGGCGCGCAGAAACCGTGGCTCGCGCTGCGCGAAACGAAGACGCATGCTTCAACAACTGGTTGTCGTAGCTTTCTACGTCCGGATCTTCGCCTTGCAGAAAAATATGCGTATGCGTATCGATCAGGCCCGGCAAGACTGTTGTACCGGCCGAAAAATCGATCACGGTGGCTCCTTGAGGAACCGCACCACCTTCGCTTACGCTCTCAATTTTGTTACCGTGCACCACGATCAGTACGTTGTGCCTGGGCTCGGCAGATATGCCGTCAATCATCGTGGCAGCGCGGATAGCAGTGATTTTCTCAGGCGCTTTGGCCTGGTTCTTGACGGTCGGACTTTGGGCAAGACATACGTACAACGACAGCAGGATGACACAAGACAAGATACAGGCACGTCGCATCACGGCCAGTTCCTCCTGGAGAGAGAGGAACTATGAATACGCCATCGGCGGCGTTTATGCAATGGTGAAGGGGATTCGTAATGTCTTCTTCGTCGATCGCGCCTGGACCGTTCTCGAGCGGTTGCTGCGACGAGGCGGCTTGAGCTCGCTGGACATGCTCGGGGCGAAATCATTACCCTTACCAGATGCGAGCGCCTGAGGATCGTCCATCCCTTTGAACGCATATACTGTTTCTTAACATTTTCACGAAACGGAGACTCGCTCATGGCCCCTATCAACCACCAGTTTCTCTTAGCGGCACGGCCGCAGGGATTACCCAAACGTACGGATTGGAAATACGCCGAAGCGGCAGTCCGCGATCCAGGCCCGGGGGAAGTCCTGGTCAAGACCTTGTACCTCTCTCTTGACCCGGCGATGCGCGGCTGGATGAATGAGGGCCGGTCATACATCGCGCCCGTAGGCATTGGCGAGGTCATGCGTGCCGGGGGTGCGGGGCGGGTGATCGCATCCGGCAACCCGGCGTTTGCCGTGGGCGATCACGTGACCGGCATTCTGGGGGCGCAGGAGTATGCGCTCGTAGAGGCGCAGGCCGCCAAGGGGCTTATCAAGGTCGATCCCAAGCTGGTGCCGCTGCCGGTCTATGTGGGTGCGCTGGGCCTTACCGGTTTAACCGCGTATTTTGGGCTGCTCGACGTCGGCCAAGCCAAACTCGGCGATACCGTGGTGGTCTCGGGCGCGGCCGGGGCTACGGGGATGTCCGCCGGGCAGATCGCGAAGATCAAAGGCTGTCGGGTGGTAGGCATTGCTGGCGGACCGCAGAAGTGCGCCTACATCGTGAAGGAACTGGGTTTCGATGCGGCCATCGACTACAAGAACGAAAACGTGATGGAAGGCCTGCGCAAGCACTGTCCGCAAGGCATCAACGTGTATTTCGACAACGTGGGCGGCGATATTCTCGATGCCGCGTTGGCCAACCTGGCCCGCGGTGCCCGCGTGGTGATTTGCGGCGCCATTTCACAGTACAACAGCACCACTGGGATCAAGGGTCCGGCGAATTATCTCTCTTTACTGATCAACAGCGCGCGCATGGAAGGTTTTGTGGTCTTTAACTATCTGGCGCGCTATGGTGAAGCCGCGCGCGAGATGGCTGGCTGGATGATGGCAGGCAAGCTCAAGTCGAAGGAAGACATCGTCGAGGGCTTTGAGACTTTCCCTGACACGCTGCTCAAACTCTTCCGTGGCGAGAACGTCGGAAAACTGATGATCAAGCTAGCGGACTAAAGCAATTGTAAGCTTAGCAATAGCAAATAGAAACCCAGGTAAAGAAGACTCAGGTTGCTCGGAGCAAGAAACCGTCCGCTCCGAGATGGTTACCTGCTATTGCTTTTGCTCAGAACGCGTGGACTAAGATCGGCATTTTCACCAGGTTGTCGTATAGATCGACTCCCACCACGGTCACGCGATGTGTACCGAGCGAAACTTTGACGGTGGCGCGCAACTGATCGCTGAAATTCTGAGCGCGCTTCACTCCGTCGACCCAAAGTTCCATGCGCTTCACGCCTTCCGGCGAGTTTCCGCCCGCGGTGACGGTAAAAGTCGAGCGAACTCCGGCATTGGCTGCCGGACTGCAGATGCGCACAGCCAACGAGGACGACGGCGGCGGATCGCAGTTCGCACGGGCGTTTTGGTTAATGAGAACGTGCGTGGCTTCGTCCCCTGTGCCGAGCCCCTCATCGCCTGCGATGGCCAGGTCGTGCCGCGAATCCAGGTTGAGATCCCGCGCCACGAGCCCGCCCAAGCTGCCGATGATGTTGTTCTCGACCGTCACCGGAGCGGCAAACGTGCCATCGCCATGTCCTAGCGCGATATCGACGGTTCCGTTGCGGAAGTTGCCTCCGACGTTGATCAAATCAGCCAAGCCATCGCCATCGACGTCGGCCAGATAAACACTGCCGCCAAAACCGGCCGTTGAAACCCGACTCTTCAAGTGGAATGTCCCGGAACCGGTATTCAGGAAAGCATAGATCGAGTTGGGGGAGCTCGTGTCATTGACGTTGTCGAAGACCCGGACTACCAAATCCGGGGCCGCGCCCGGAGTGAGCCGGCCCGCGGCGAGCCCTACGATAGATCCGGTGTTGGGTGGACTTACCACGGAATGCAGGTGCAGCGTTCCATTCGGGGAGTCCGTGAAAACCATGATGGTTGTGTCGGTGGCCACAGCCAGGTCGGGCAGACCGTCGATGTTGAAATCATCGGTGACCATCAGCCCGGAAAAAATCGGTTTACCGGGCAAAGGTATGGCCTGGGCGCGGGTAAAGGTTCCATTGCCGTTGGAGTGGAAGATCTTTAGCGTAAAGGTATCGGCCGGTGTGTGTTCAATAATTGCCAGATCGGGGACACCGGTGTGAGTGAAATCAGCGGCAACCATCGCGAACGGATTGCCATCCAGCGCGATGGAGATCCCCTGATGAAATGTTCCATTGCCGTTGCCCAGCAGAATTTCGACCGCGTCGGCCTCCGAAAGAGCCACAGCGAGATCGAGGTTTCCATCGTGATTGAAGTCCCCGGTAACGATCTGGGTAGGGTTCAGCCCTGTGCTAATCTCCTGCCCGAATGCAAAACTTCCGCCTCCGACTCCTAATAGGATGGTCACGCTGCCGGCTATCTGGTCGGTGACCGCCAAATCGGGGAGACCATCGCGGTTGAAGTCACCGCTGACTACGTTGGTTGGCTCGGGGCCAGTGACAAAAATCCGGTTGGTGAAGGTAACTTGGGAGGTGGCTGGGGCCGAGAGGCAGGCGAGCATGCTCGCCGTTAGAACGAGGCGACAAATGGACCACAACATAGGTTTCCTTTCCCGGAGGATAAAGCTGAGCCCCAGGGGAGTTCGCTGTGGAAGAGATGATCCGCGGTAGCAGCAAGTTGTTAGCGGTTAAGTACCTGATACTACGGCAGGGACACTACGGTACTGCTCCGATAGAAGGGTCCAATCTTATTTGCCTCTTGAAACTAGAAATGCTTGGATTTAGGCGCCACGCGGTCACAAACTGTTAGCACGGCGCTAGCTTTCTCCTAGCCCAAGGGACCAGGCGGAGTCCCCAGCTCTTCCCACAGCAATCTGAAGTCGCGCCGAGGATCGCTTTCCACGCGGGTATTGGTGTCAAACACCATCGTGGCGCGGGTTTGCGCGTCGTAAGACGGCCAATGGGGAATGGCTGCCGTGTTGGGATCGCCGGTTTTTGCGAATGCTACCCACATGGCCGCCATTTTGTCGGCCAGGGCCTTGGCCTCCGTCCCGCCGCCTCCGATGGCGCCACGGTAGGCGTGAAAAACCAACTGAACGTCAGTGCCGTGCACTGCGCCAAACTTGCCGTTATAGCCGGGGCACGGCCAGGTGAAGAGATAAAAGTAAGCCGGGGCCTTGCCTAAAGCGGATTTGCGCTCCGCCTGTTTGTACGCATTAGCACGGAAGCCGCGGTCGGTCACGATACGTGCCTGGATCAGATAGGGTGAAGCTGTGGGATACGCTTTGCGATACAACCCGAGCACTCGATCGCTCTGCCCCGCCTTGTCCCCGAGCGTCCGGGTGACGATAGACTTCAGGCCGGCTTCGTCGAGATCAAAGTTAGTCAATGCGAGCGCGGCTTCATCGAGCGTGGTGCTGATGATCATAGGCACATCGGCCGAGGCCGCCGAAGCCGTGGGATCAAATGGGTTTTGTGGTATCACCGTCCCATCGAGAACGGGCACAAAAGGACTAGCTGCGCCGGCACCGCCAAGAGCGGTCTGAGCCTCAAGAAGTTGTTCCCAGGAGATTTTCTGGATGTCGGCGATCCTGGTCTTGTCGATGCCCAATTGCTTCAGCAGCTTTTCCGCAACCGCAGTCGCAGTTTCGCGCGACATCACTTTGAGCAGCGAACCACTCTGCACACCGGCGCGCTGAAATAGGCCTTTTGCGGACGGCATGCCCATTAGCGCCGAGGTTTTGGCGCCGCCTCCGGACTGGCCAAAGATCATCACCGCGTTGGGGTCGCCGCCGAAATTATCGATGTTGTCGCGCACCCATTCGAGCGAGGCTACCAGGTCCATCAGCCCCGCGACACCGGCTTGGGCGAACTCCGGCGGCGCGCCGAGATCGGCCAAATCCAGATAGCCGAAGCTGGCTAGACGATGGTTCACAGTAACCACTACCACGTTGCCGAATCGCGCCAAAGGATCGCCACTGTAGCCCAGCGCGGCCCCCGATCCGATCGAGAATCCGCCGCCATGGAAGCACACCAACACAGGGCGTTTGCCACCGTCCTTGAGCGCAGGAGTCCAGACGTTGAGCGCAAGGCAGTCTTCCCCCATGCCGCCCGGCTGGATGTCCCAATCGATCAGTTGCGTGTAGTCGGCGCGAGTGTCGGCCATGATCTGGGGCGAGATGGGCCCAAACTCGAAGGCATCGCGGACTCCCGTCCACGAGGCAGCTTTTTGCGGGGGGATGAAGCGGTTCTTGCCTCCCGTCGACGCGCCGTAAGGGATGCCCTTAAAGACCTTGATCCCGCCGAGGTTCATGCCCTGAACTTTGCCCGTAGTCGTCTCGGCGACGACGAAGTAACTGCTGGTGCTCTCAGTGCGGCCGGTCTCGACCAGCGGCAAGATCGTGCTGGCCGGCGCTGCGGCGACGAGCATGGCGGAACGTTTCAGAAAGCTGCGGCGAGAGTGCGCGCCCTCAGCTTTCGCCGTCAGAGATTTCGGTGTAGCTTCATCCATGGGAATCGGCCCCCTTCATGAACTTGCGAGTGACGGACGCGGGAACAGTCTTCGGCAAGCCGAACAAGTGTTCATCCTGCTGAACGGTCAGCCAATATAGCACAGGAACCTTAATCCGACACGCCCTGTCTTCGGTAAGCAAGCCAACAGCTCGCCGGCTGGCTTTCCCATCTAGTTGCGCGGTTCTAAAGCGGTTACAATAACCCTCCTGAGCAATTACAATGCTTTAAGAGATTCCCGTGTCTTCCGCGGGTTTGGTGCGTCTAAGAAGTTCATGCTGACAGCTTTCGTAGCCGGCTTATTCTCGTTTCTTTCACCCTGCGTGTTGCCGCTGGTGCCAGGATATGTGTCGCTGATCTCGGGTGCGAGTGTCGAGGAACTGCAGTCCAAGGACCGCAAGCTGCTCAGCACCGTGCTGTTGCATTCGGTCATGTTCATCCTGGGGTTTACTCTGGTGTTTGTGACGCTGGGAGCAGTAGCTACCAGCTTGGGCCAACTGGCGCACCAATACAAGAAGTACCTCACCCTCGCCGCTGGCATCGTCATTATCATTTTCGGCCTACATCTGATAGGGCTTTTTAAGATCAAGGCCCTGTATGCGGACAAAAGAATGCACTCGACGCCGGGCAGCAAATCGCCGATCGGGGCGTTCTTGGTGGGGTTTGCGTTTGCTTTTGGCTGGACGCCGTGTATCGGGCCCGTGCTTGCCGGGATTCTGGGCATGGCCGCGAACGAGGACACCGTGAGCCGCGGCATTATCCTGCTCTTCGTTTATTCGCTGGGGCTGGCGGTGCCTTTCTTGTTGACCTCTCTGGTAATGGACCGCTTTCTTTCTTTTTACGGACGGTTCCGACGCCACCTGGGGACGGTTGAGGTCGTAAGCGGGATCTTGTTAGTTGCAATCGGCGGGCTGATTCTGGCCGGGCGGTTTACCTGGCTGGCCAGCAAACTCGGTTTTCTGAATCGGTTTGCCATGTGAGGGTCATGTGAAGCGAAGCGTTCTATTTGTTTTTTTCGTCGTGGTGGCCATCACTGCGCTTTTATTCAGCGGCAAGTTTCTGTCCCATCCCCGTAATGGGTCGGCCAGTGCCAATGTCAGCCCGCAGCACGAGCTCGGGCCGGCGCGGGGCACCGCAGCTCCCGACTTCGCACTCCAATTGCTGCAGGGGAAGGGCAAGTCCATCCAGCTTTCGTCCCTGAAGGGCAAAGCTGTGATCGTGAACTTCTGGGCGACGTACTGCGACCCCTGCAAGGTGGAGATGCCCTGGCTGGCCGAGCTGCAGAAGAAGTACGGACCGCAGGGGCTGCAGATTCTAGGAATCGTGATGGACGATCCCGGCGAGAAAACCATCGTCGATTTCACCAACAAGATGGGCGTCAATTATCCAGTCCTGGTGGGGACGGACAAGGTCGCGGACCTCTATGGCGGTATCGAAGGCCTGCCGACTACCTTCTTCCTTGACCGCGAAGGCAAAGTGGTAGACCGGGTACTGGGTCTCGAGGACGAATCGTTGATAGAAGCTTCCATCAAGAAATCGCTCGGCACAGGAGACTCGAGCAGCAGCGCTTCGGCAAAATGAAAAGCCTACATCTTTTCTTCCGCGCGATCGCCCTGCTTCTGTTCGTCTTGGGCGTCGCAAGCCCGCAAGGGGTTGACGCCAACGCCCGCGTGATTTTTGATCCCCTCAACACGGTCACTGTGCCCATGGGACAGAGCATACCCGTTACCTTTACCTTTCACATCAAGCCGGGATTCCACGTGAATTCGCATCAGCCAACCGAGCCGGAGCTGATCCCCACGGAACTCAAGTTTTCGCCGCCCGAGGACTTGGTCATCGCCAAGATGCGATACCCTGCCGGTGTGTTGACCAGCTTTCCTTTCGATCCCAACACCAAGCTCAGCGTTTATTCCGGCGATATCGCGGTCAAGGCCGTGGTGATGACCGCGCCTAAGGCGACGGTGGGCAATTACACCGTCCACGGCGAGCTGAAATACCAGGCGTGCGACAACAATTCCTGCTATCCGCCCAAGCGGCTGCCGGTTCAGTTTGACGTGAAGATCGGCTCCGGCGTGCGCAAAGGTCCCACGGCCCGCCCGAACGCCCAGAGCCCGCACATTCATAACTGACGCCCCTGAAAACGATCACCGCGGTTACCAGTTAACCATTTGCTGAGGCGCGAATTCTCTCGTGTATCGCCGGCTTCGACGGAGAAGAGGAGTCTGGAGTTGTGCGTGCGGCGCTGAGGTGTAACGCCATGACGGACAGAACAAGAGCGTTCAGGAAGGGCCGCGGCCGACCGAGACCACTCCGGCAGAGCGTCGACCGGCGGCGATCAGACCCAGAGAAAGGCCGCCAACGGCGACAGCTCCCATCGATAATCCTCCCATAGCGATTAAGCCAAGAGACATCCCGCCCAATGCAATGACTCCGACAGCCTGGCCGCCGAGGGCGATGACGCCGTGCGCTTGCGCGCCCAAGGCAATCAAGCCGCTCGTTTTTTTTCCCAGAGCCAGCCTCGGGCTTCATCGCCAATGGCGATGATGCCTCGTGCTCGCCCATGCTTTTCGCCACGCTCAGGATCGGGGCCAGACGCGATATCGATTAACGGCAGGCCGAATAGAGTCTGCTCCGATCGGTGCCGCACGCTTGATTGGGCGCGGCGAATGGGAGTTCCTGGTTTCCCGCGGCGGGCAACATCTCGTCTGGTCATTTCGCACCTTCTCGAAGGGTTTATGCCGTCAGCTCCGCCTATGGTAGCAAGGATGACCGCGACTCGGGCGGTTGACGAAAGATCTGGTTCAGAATCTCGTCCAGAGACGTCGAATTGAAGCGGCTCGTACGTCTACAATTGTAGGCGATCTCAATCCGAGGAGGATGGTCGATGCCGTCCGTTCAGCATCTCTCGCCCAAAAAAGGTGACGTCGTGGTCCTAGTAGGGACCATGAAAGGCGCGTTTGTGTTTTCTTCAGACAAGTCGAGGAAGCGGTGGAAAGTCGGCGGCCCATACTCTATTGGCTCGCCCGTCTATACCATGGCCTACGACGCGCGCCAAGGACGCAATCGGCTGTGGTGGGCGCAACAGAGTTTTCGCTGGGGCTGCACGCTGGTTTCGTCGGACAACTTTGGCAAAACAGTAACCGAGCCGGAGACCTACTCGGTAAAGTTCCCGGAAGATTCGGGGCTGACGCTCAAGAACATCTGGCAACTGCATATGCCCGCAGATCAGCCCGATACAATCTACTGCGGCGTGGAACCTTCGGCTCTGTTTGTCTCACGCGACGGCGGCAACAGCTGGTCGCCGGTCGAAGGGCTGCTCAATCATCCGCATCGCGCCAAGTGGACTCCAGGCGGTGGCGGGATGTGCTTGCACACCATCGCGCCTCATCCCTCAGACAAGAACCGGATGACGATCGCTATGTCCACCGGCGGCGTGTACCGCACCAGCGACGGCGGGGTCACCTGGCAGGCACGCAATCAGGGAGTCCGCGCCCAGTTTCTTCCCGATAAGTATCCGGAGTTTGGCCAGTGCGTGCACAAGGTCGTCCGCGATCCGACCAATCCCAACCGACTGTTTCTGCAAAACCACTGGGGCCTCTATCGCAGTGACGATGACGGCGATACCTGGAAGGATATCGCGCACGGTGTGCCGTCGGACTTCGGCTTTGCTATGGTCAGCCATCCGCGCGACGCCGAGACGGCATACATCGTGCCCATCGAATCGGATGAATATCGTTGCACTCCGGAAGGCAAATTGCGCGTCTATCGTACGCGCAACGGCGGCAAGAGCTGGGAAGCACTCACACGCGGCCTGCCGCAGAAAAACTCCTTGGAGACGGTGCTACGCGATTCCATGGCCGCCGACTCACTCGATCCCGCCGGCATCTACTTCGGCACGCGCAGCGGTCACGTCTACGGCTCACACGATGAAGGCAAGTCCTGGCAGGTCATTCACGCCGGGTTGCCCCCGATCGTCTGCGTCAAGGCCGCGGTGGTCGGCGGCAGACCGGAGGTTTCATCCCGGAAAAGCGGAGGCGCAAACAAGAGCAGCAAGACCAGCACGAGTAAAGCATCTCGCGCCCGAGCGAGCTAATAATGCCGGTTACGGTTCGGATCCCCAGCTATCTCGCTGGCTTTGCGGAAGGCCGAAGTGCGATTGTTGTTGGCGGAACGCCAGCAACCACACGCGCCCTGCTGGACGAGCTCTGGAACCTTCACCCCGCCCTGCGCGATCGTATTGTCGATGAGCAAGGCGAGCTGCGCCAGCACATCAATATCTTCGTCGGCAATGAGAGCATCCGCTTTGCCGGCGGCCTGGCCACGCCAGTGCCGGACGGAGCAGAGATCATGATTGTGCCTGCGGTCAGCGGTGGATGACTTACTTGATCGGCTGGCTGGCGCCCTCGAACAGCTTGGTTACCGTCGAGCGCCCGATGCTATAGATCACGAAACTCTTTTCGTCGAAGCTGTATTGTCGGAAAACCAACTCGCCAAAACCGTCACCATCCACATCGACGGCATCGATCAACTCCAGGCGCGGAGCCACGTCGAGGCGGGAGGAATCGGTCACGCTGAAAGCCAGCTTCTGCGGATTGTTCTCGAAATCCACGCGTGCGATCAGTGTGATGTAGCGGGTGGCGCCCAAGGTAGCGGAATTCATGGCCGCTGCGGATTTCGCGCTCTTCCCGGCCGGCGGCGCCGCGACCGGAGGAACTTCCGCGCTGATCACCATCACGGCGTCATTGCTCAAATCCAGGTCGAAGCTGCGAATCACCACGTTCCTCAGGGAGCTCTCGCTCACCGGGCCAGCCAACTGAGCTAGAGCGAGGCGACGCAGTTTGGCGTCGATCGCCGCTTCCTCGCCTGGCTTCCAGACGAATTGAAAGGAACGAGAGTCGGTGGATTGTTCATCGGAAACAGCAACCAGCGACTGTGTGCCCGGACTTGTCCGGAGTCCCGGCACGGTTGCGGCCGCCGTGGCAGGCTTGCCGGATCTTGTCGCAGGCGATGGAGTCGTCTGGGGCATCTCTGCCGAAGAGTGCGGTGTGCGCCTCCGCAGTGTAGGACGATCAGGATCGACGGGCTCCGTGTCGGCCTCGGGCTGCGGAGTCGGTGTTGGAGCAGTCGCCACCGGCGAAGTAGATGGCGTCGGCGAGGCTTCGCTGCTGGGACGATGCAGCACTGGCCGGTCGCTGGCGCTGTTATCTTCCGGAGTGGGCGGCGTAGTCGCACCCGGCGAAGCAGTTGGCGTCGGAGTTACCGTAGGACTTGGAGCTGCCGTACGCGCTCCGGCGCGGTGCAAGACGGGCCGTTCCTCAGCCGGATTGGTTGGAGTAGGTGTAGCTGTCGTGGTTGCCTTCGAAGGCGGGCTTGCAGGCTGCCACTTGCCCAAAGCGGTCCAATTGTCTTTCTCCTTGGTTGCCTTGCCGACCGTCAGGTATCCGACGGTCTCGCCCGTCTTCTGCACCTCATAAACTACGCCCGGGTCGAGCACCATAGGTTCTGGTGAGTTCTTATAGATGCTCGCGTCATGGAAGCTGCCGTCGTCCAGGATGGTGATGGGGATCAGATGCGCGCTTATCACGCCGTGGGAATCAGTAGTTACCTCGGCGAGCGATGTCGCCCGCAGTTGGTGCGGTTTACGTCGCAGCCCTTGGGCCGCAGCGACGCTGATCAGAGTCGCCAGGACCACGACCAGGGTGGCTTCAAAGATGCTTCTACGGTATAAATTCATTGCGGCCCCAATGACGGCGAATACCCATGCAAATCAATGATAAAGCCCCTGAGTTCACCCTGGCGAATGAAGACGGCGAGAAAATATCGCTGAAGGACTATCGTGGAAAGAACCTGGTTATGTTCTTCTACCCCAAGGCCAACACCCCCGGTTGAACGATTGAAGCGTGCGGGTTCCGCGACGCATTCCAGAAAATCCAGCGTGCCGGGGCGGTAGTGTTCGGCGTCTCTGCCGACAAGCCTTCGGCGCAGAAGAAGTTCAAGGAAAAATACAAACTGCCTTACTCCCTGCTCGCCGATGAAGATAAGGCCGTGGCCAAGAAGTACGACGTGCTTAAGGAAAAAAGCATGTACGGCAGGAGGTATATGGGTATCGATCGCACCACGTTTGTGATCAGTCCGGAAGGCAAGATTTCTGCGACGATTACCGGCCTGAGGCCAGAAGAACACGCTCAGGCCGTGTTGGACGCGATGAAGAGTTGAAGCAAAAGGCCAATATCCCAACAAGGTTTTTCACCGGAACGCCTGACGATGGCGAAGGCAACCAGCCTTTCGCTTCGCTCATCTCCCCTCCTATAAGTGAGTTCCTGCCTGCAGTTTTCAACACATTGAGATCGACTTAGATCGACGTCAGGAATCACGAAGCTTCGGGTTGGCCTCCCGGGAGAGCACTGCGGTGGAGACACTACTCGGCGACATCCGCTACGGCGTTCGCATGCTGCTGAAGACGCCGTGGTCATCCGTCGCTGCTCTGCTGACGCTCACCCTGGGGATCGGGGCCAACACCGCCCTCTTCAGCGCCATGAACTCGCTGATGCTGCGCCCACTTCCGGTGCGCAACGCCGACCGGCTGGCAGTGATCGCGCCCAAGCTCGAAGGTGACGACGGATACAACAAGTTTTCCTACCTTGAGTTCCGCGATCTGCGGGCGCAGACCGAGACCATGTCCGGCGTGCTGGCCTACAGCTTAGCCATTCTCGGCCTTGAAGTTGCCGGAAGGGCCGAGCCCATTGTCATCAGCGAGGTCAGCGGAAATTTCTTTCAAGCGCTGGGACTGGAGCCGGCGGCGGGAAGGCTGGCTTTCGGCGAGCCAGCGGAGAAGCCCGGCGCTGAACCCGTGATTGTTCTGGGCTACACATACTGGAAGAAGCGCTTCAACAGCGATCGCGGCATTCTTGGACAATCGGTGAAGCTGAACGGCCGCAGCGTGACTGTGGTGGGCGTAGCTCCGGAGGGTTTTCACGGGTTGTGCTCACTCGTCGACATCGAGGCCTACGTGCCACTGGGGGTGAAGCGCTTGTGGAGTCAAAACGACGATCTCTGGGCGAAGCGCGAAACCCGCAGTCTGAGCGTGCTGGGGTTCCTGAAGCCGGGCGTCAGTCTGAGACAGGCGCAAGCGTCGGCCGATGTGGTGATCGGGCGGCTGCTGCGACAGTATCCGGAGGCGGAGAAAGGTATCAGCCTGCGTGTGATTCCGGAACCGCTGGCCCGGCCCGAGCCCGACGCGTCGGCCGGGCTGGTGGTGGTGGGCTTGCTGTTCACTGTTCTATCCGGTCTGGTGTTGTTGCTGGCCTGTTCCAACGTGGCCAACATTCTGCTGGTGCGGGCCGTAGCCCGGGAACGCGAGATGGCGGTGCGCGCGGCCCTTGGCGCTGGCCGGATCCGGTTGGCGCGCCAACTGCTCACGGAGAGCCTGGTGCTCGCCGTGTTGGGGTCGGCGAGCGGCCTGGCACTGGGCTACGCGATAAGCCGGCTCCTAAGCTCCGCGCACGTGGAAGCACTGAACGTACCGCTGCTCTTTGATTTGAGTTTCGATTGGCGCGTTTTCACTTTCGCCATGGCATCCACGGCACTTACCGCGATCCTAGCTGGCTTGGCTCCGGCGTGGCGCGCTGTCCGCAGCGACATAAACCAGGTGCTTCAGGAAAATACCTGCGGAAGATCAGCAGGCGCCGGACCGTCAGCCTTGCGCAATGCCGCGGTGGTGGCGCAGATGGCGGGATCGCTGGTGCTGCTGGTGATCGCCGCATTGTTTCTGCGCAGCTCCAGCAACGCTGAACATGCCGATCTCGGCTTTGATCCGCGCCAGGTCCTGAACTTTGCCATGGACACCGAAAATATCGGCTTCGAGCCGCCGCGTTCACGGCAGTTTTATCGCGAACTGGAAGAGCAGGTAAGCCGGCTGCCAGGGGTGACCAGCGTAAGCCTGGCCTCGTTCGTGCCCATGGGCTACGTCAACAACACCTACCCCGTCTACCCTGAAGGCCAGACGTCGGATGCCAACGCGCAAGCGTTCATCGTGCAGTTTGCGGCCGTGGATTCGGAGTATTTTGCGACCATGAAGACGCCCATCGTACAGGGACGCGCGTTTAACACCGCGGACACGGAGAAATCTCCTCCTGTGGCAATTGTGAATGAAGCCATGGCGCGGCGCTTCTGGCCGCGTCAGGTCGCCATCGGCCAGCGCTTCCGGACGAAGGACGCTGCGACGACAGAGATTGAAATTGTCGGCATCGCCAAACAAGGCAAGTACGGCAGCCCGGCAGAGGAGCCAGCGGCGTTCTTTTATCTGCCGCAGACACAGAACCCAACTTCCTATCGGGTGCTGCAGATTCGCACCGCAACCACTGCGGGTACGCTGATTCCACTCGTCGAGCGAAAGGTTCATTCGCTGGCGCCGGGCTTGCCGGTCTTCGGCGTGGAAACGATGGAACAGACGCTTGAGGGCGGAAACGGGTTGCTGCTGTTTCGCATCGGCACATACATGACGGCGATCCTGGGCATGCTGGGGCTGGCGCTGGCGTGGGTCGGCGTCTACGGAGTGACCTCGCACTTGGCGGCCGAGCGCACACACGAGATCGGCGTGCGCATGGCGCTGGGTGCGGACCGTAGAGACATCCTTAAGTTGGTTCTGCGCCAAGGTTCGACCATGGTGGGGACAGGAGTGTTCACCGGCCTCGTACTGACGTTTGCCGCCACGCGCGGCCTCCAGAACTTGCTGATGGGAGTGAGCCCAGCCGATCCCCTCACCTTCGCGACCGTAGCCTCCCTTCTGGCTACGACTGGAATGGTCGCGTGCTACATTCCCGCACGCCGGGCAATGAAGGTAGAGCCCGTTAGAGCATTGAAATGGCGGCAGTGACATCGGGCAATTGAGAGACTTAGTAATTGGAATTGTCGCCGCCGACTTGTGTCAGGCTTGTTCGCTTTCGCCATCCCAGTGTCCGAAACCGAACAGTGCGTAAAGAATTAACGAATCGTTCACGGTGTATCTCTTGATGTGTGAGCCAGTTAGGGGAGTGGCCTGTTGGCACCTCAATTGCCACACTCACTTGGTTGACCCGGCCATCGAAGCATTTTCCTGAGGAGGCAGAGCCGTGCAGCAATTGATGCAGGACATTCGCTTCGGCGTGCGCATGTTGATCAAGAACCCGACGGTGACGGTTGTCGCGATCGTCACTCTGGCGTTGGGCATTGGGGCCAATACCGCGATCTTCAGCGCGGTGAATGGTCTGCTGTTGCGGCCCTTGCCTGTGGAGAACGCCGATCGTCTGACTGTGATTGGGGGAGAGACCAAGGGTCTCGACGGAGGAGGCGGTACTCTCTCCTATCTCGACTATCACGATCTTCGCAATCAAGCCCGGGGATTTTCCCAGGTACTGGCGTACCGCCTGAACGCAGTCGGTATGCAAGCTGACGGCAAAACCGACGCGCTCTTGGTCAGCTACATTAGCTCGAACTACTTCAGGGCGTTAGGACTCGAGCCGGCGCTGGGACGCCTGATCAATGGAGATGCTTTGGAGAAACCGGGCGGCGCGCCGGAGCTGGTGCTCGGCTATGCCTTCTGGAAAAAGCGCTTTAACTCCGATCCAGGAGTTATCGGCAAACAGGTCAAGCTGAACGGGAACGAAACAACGATCGTCGGCGTCGCGCCGGAAGGCTTCCGCGGCCTCTACTCGCTGGTGGAGATGCAGGCGTACTTGCCCCTTGGGGTCGAGACGCTGTGGAGTAGCGACAAGGATCTTCTCACCAAACGAGACGTGCGGGAGCTGAAAGTTTTGGGCGTTCTTGAGCCCGGAGTGAGCCGCAAAGAAGCGCAGAGTTCCGTGGATGTGGTGATGGACCGCCTGGCAAGAAGCTATCCCGAGAATAAAGATTTTAGCGCACACGTCTATCCGGAATGGCTGGCGCGTCCCGAGCCGGATCCCTCGAACAGCACCGTGATCGCAGGCCTGATGCTCATGGCCTTGGCGGCCCTGGTGCTGCTGGTGGCGTGCACCAACGTGGCCAATATTGTGCTCGTACGGGCCACGGGCCGCGCCCGGGAAATGGCAGTCCGTGCGGCACTGGGTGCTTCGCGTTTGCGTCTGTCCCGTCAGCTGCTGACCGAGAGCATCGTTTTGGGATTGGCCGGCGGCGCCGCCGGATTGTTGCTCGGATCCTGGATTAGCAATATGCTTAGCTCCATTGATCTCGAGGCGTTCGGAAACCGGTTGGTATTCGACTTTACCCTTGACTGGCGCGTATTTCTGTTCGGGCTGACTATCGCCGTGCTGACGGGGATCCTGGTGGGTTTGTGGCCGGCCTTTAGCATTTCGCGTTCCGATCTAAATCAGGTACTGCACGAGGGCAGCCGCGGCATCCTGGCTGGCACCGGCCGCTCCATCACGCGCAGCGTGCTGGTGGTGGTTCAAGTGGCGGTTTCGCTGACCCTGCTGGTGGTGGCGGGACTGTTTGTACGTAGCACCCGCAACGCCGAGCACACCTACTTTGGGTTTGAGCCTAGCCACGTGTTGAACCTGATCATGGACGTGCGCAACGTCGGCTTCGATGAACCGCGGGCTCGCCAGTTCTACCGCGAGCTGGAGGAGCGCACCAAAGCATTGCCCGGCGTGGAGAACGTGAGCCTGGCTACTTCGATTCCCATGGGCTATGTCAACCAAGTCAAGACCGTTTACGTAGAAGGCAAAACCGCCATCGCCAAGGGATCGGCCCCGGTCATAGACTGCAATGACGCCAGCGTGGATTACTTTGCCACCATGCGGATTCCGCTGTTGCGCGGCCGCGTCTTCAACAAGCAGGATACGGAGAAATCGCCGCACGTGGCCATCGTGAATGAAGCTATGGCCAAGCGTTTCTGGCCCAACGAAGACCCACTTGGCAAGATCTTCCGAGTTGACGCCCCAGACGGCCCCCCGCTGCAAGTGGTAGGCTTGACCCGGCAAGGCAAGTACACCAACCCGACCGACGATGCCGTGTCCTTTTTTTACCTACCGATCGAGCAGTCACCTCTTTCTGTCCGTGCGCTGCAGATTCGCACAGCGAACGCTCCCGAAGCGCTAATTCCCGACGCCGAGCGCATAATCCATGATCTCGCCCCCGGCTTGCCCCTGGTAGGCGTGGAAAGCATGGAGCAGTCGCTCGAGGGGGCGAATGGACTTTTCCTATTCCGCATCGGAACACGTTTTGCCGGCGCGCTGGGATTGCTGGGCTTGATCCTGGCGCTGGTCGGCGTCTATGGCGTTGTTTCCTATGCCGCCGCGCAACGTACGCACGAGATCGGCGTGCGCATGGCGCTGGGCGCCGACCGCAGCCACATTCTCAAAATGGTGCTGCGCCAGGGCTTCATCCTGGTAGGCGTGGGCGTGGTAGCAGGCTTGGTGATCGCCTTCGGCGTTACTCGTCTGATTGCGAATTTCCTGCTCGGCGTGAGCCCCAGCGATCCTTTAACGTTTGTCGTGGTCTCGGTGTTTCTGGTGGCAGTGGGTCTGACCGCCTCACTGATTCCCGCCCGGCGGGCGATGAAGGTAGAGCCGTTGCGGGCTTTGAAGTACGAGTAAACGAATCTCATTCCCGAGCGAAGCGAGGGAGCCCTACCTTCTGCAGCGCAGGCAGTGAGGCAACTTAAAGGGGCCTCCTCGCTGCGCTCGGAACTGAGATTCGGGATTACTCCTCTTCCTCCGCCACCTCGCCGCGCTCGGCCTTGGCCTGGGTGATGATCTTTTCCGCATTTAGCGCCGGCACAAAGTCGTAGTGCGACGTCTCCATGTTGAAGCTGCCGCGACCCTGGGTCATCGAAGTCAGATCCGCGCCGTAGGTGAGCATCTCCGCCATCGGAACTTCGGCCTTTACGATGGTCTTGCCCGCCTTGTTGTCCATGCCCTGGATGCGCCCGCGGCGTGAGTTGAGATCGCCCATGATGCTGCCAGCAAACTCGTCAGGGATGGTGATCTCTACTTTCATGATCGGCTCCAGCAGCGAGGGCTTTGCCTGATCCATGGCCTTGCGGAACGCAATGCGCCCAGCCATCTTGAAGGAGAGTTCATTGGAGTCGACATCGTGGTAGCTGCCGTCGTAGAGGATCACGCGGAAGTCCACCACCGGATACCCCGCGAGATGGCCGCGCCCCGAGGCTTCCACGATTCCCTTCTCGACCGCCGGGATGAAGTTCTTAGGAATAGCGCCCCCGAAAATGTCGTTGACGAACTCGAAGCCCTTGCCGCGCTCCATGGGTTCCATCTTTATCTTGCAATCGCCGTACTGGCCGTGACCGCCAGTCTGTTTCTTGTGGCGGCCCTGGACGTCGGCTTTCCCGCGGATAGTCTCGCGATAGGGCACCTTGGGAGCCTTCAGGTTTACCTCCGTGTGGTAGCGGCGTTTGAGCTTTGAGACCAACACTTCGATGTGCTGCTGTCCGGTGCCCGCGATGAGAAACTCCTTGGTCTGTGCGTCGCGGTAGAAGCGCACCATGGAGTCTTCTTCCATGAGCTTGTGCAGGCCGTTGGACAGCTTGTCTTCGTCGTTCCGCGACTTGGGCTCGATGGCGAAGGTGATCGCGGGCTCGGGCAGCGCGACCGCCGGATACTGGATAGGGTTTGACTTGTCGCCCAGCGTGTCGCCGGTTAGCGTGTCCCTGAGCTTGGCGACGGCGCCGATATCGCCGGCGTGCAGCTCGGTCACCGGCACCAGGTTCTTGCCTTGTGGCACTGAGAGATGAGAAAGCTTTTCTGCGGTGCTGCGCGTGAAGTTCTGCAACGTGGCGTCATTCTTCACTACGCCTGAGTAGACTTTAAAATAAGTGATGCGCCCGGCGAAGGGATCGTTGGCGGTGCGGAAGACAAAGACTGAGGCCGGTTCCGTGTCGGTGACTCTGCGTTCGCTGCCGCCGTGGCCGGAGGCGCCAGCGCCATTTACCGCAGCATGTTCGGCCCCGGTGGGGCAATAATCGACCATGAAGTCCAGGAGATGGTCGCTGCCGATGTTGCCCAACCCGGAAGCGAATAGCACAGGGAAGATCTTGTCATCGCGAATCGCCTCGTGCAACGCCGGAATCAAGTGCTCTTCCGAGATCGTGCCCTGATCGAAGAACTCCTCCATCAGCTCGTCTTTGCCTTCGGCTACGATCTCCACCAGCTTCTCGTGTGCCTCCTGGGCGGCGGCTTCGAGATCGGGGGGAATGGGACCTTCCCTTCCTTTGCCGCTGCCACCCAGGTCATAAGTGTAGGCCTTCATGGTGACCAGGTCGATCACACCTTTGAGGTTCTTTTCGCTGCCGACGGGAAGCTGCACCGGCACCACCTGGCGTCCGAACGCGACCCTGAGGCTTTCGAGGGCGGTCTCATAGTTGGCGCGCTCACGGTCCATGCGGCTGACCACGATCACGCGCGGAAGGTTGATCTCGTCGGCGTACTGCCAGACTTTCTCGGTGACCACTTCCACGCCGGCCACTCCATCGACCACCACCACCGCGGCTTCGGCGGCGGTCATCGCGGATTTGGCTTCGTGAGCGAACATGGGGAAACCCGGAGTATCCACCAGATTGATCTTGACGTTGCGCCATTCGAGCGGCGC
>DATDGP010000112.1:0-14569 GCA_036522035.1 Terriglobales bacterium | reverse complement strand
GCCGAGACACGTCGTCTCCTCACTCGGATCGAAGGCTCCTGAAGGATGCCTGGGCTGTGCTATCTTCATGGGTGATCGACTCGGGAGCGCGGCGATGGCCGGGGAACATTTCGATGTAGTGATCATGGGGGCAGGCCTCTCGGGCGTCGGCGCAGCCCACCACCTGCAAAGGCTTTGCCCCAACAAGAGTTACATCATCCTGGAACAGCGTGAGCGCATCGGCGGCACCTGGGACCTGTTCCGCTATCCCGGCATCCGCTCCGACTCCGACATGCTGACCATGGGTTATTCGTTTCGTCCGTGGACGCACCCCAAGGCGATCTCCCCCGGCGATGATATCCGCGATTACATCTCCGCCACCGCGCGTGAGGCCGGCATTGACCGCAACATTCGCTTCCGGCATACGATTAAGCAAGCAGCCTGGTCTTCCGAAGACGCTCAGTGGACCATCCAAGCCGTCCGAAAATCGGCCGATGGGACAGATGAGCCGGTGACGCTGACCTCTAATTTCCTGTTCTGCTGTGCAGGCTATTACCGCTACTCATCCGGGTATTCGCCGGAGTTTCCCAATGTCGGCCGTTTTCAGGGACGCATTATCCACCCCCAACTCTGGCCAGACGAACTGCATTACACCGGGAAACGGGTCCTGATCATCGGCAGCGGCGCCACTGCTGTGACGTTATTGCCGGCCATGGCCAAGACGGCGGGCCACGTAACCATGTTGCAACGCTCCCCAACTTACGTGCTTTCAGCGCCGGAAAAGGATGTGATCGCGAATTTTCTGCGTCATATACTGCCGTCCACTTGGGCCTACCGGCTCAGCCGCTGGAAAAACGTCGGCTTCATGACTGGTATCTACCAGTACTCGCAACGGTTCCCGGAACGGATCAAGAAAACGCTGCTTAACAAAGTACGCGAACACCTGGGCCCGGAGTACGACGTGGAAACCCACTTCACTCCGCGTTACCGCCCCTGGGAACAGCGGATGTGTCTGGTCCCGGATGCGGACCTGTTTGTGGCTATCAAATCGAAACGCGCCAGCGTAGTCACCGATCAGATCGAGACCTTCACGGAAAAAGGCGTGTTGTTAAAATCCGGCAAAGTACTCGAAGCTGACATCATCATCACGGCAACCGGTCTGGCCATGCAGGTGTTAGGCGGAATCGAGCTTTCCGTAGACGGGCAGCGTGTGGATCCGGGCAAGACTCTGGCCTACAAAGGTGTGATGATGTCTGGGGTCCCCAACCTTGCCTCGGTCTTCGGGTACATCAACGCGTCGTGGACGCTCAAGGCGGACTTGATCTCGAACTATGTTTGCCGGCTACTGAACTTTATGGACCGCAAAGACGTGCGCCAGGTAACGCCCCAGCGCGGCGATCAGGACGCTCGAGCGCCTTTCGTGGAAAATTTCTCATCCGGATACATTCAACGAGCACTAACAAGCTGGCCCCACCAAGGCGCCCAAAAGCCGTGGCGCGTTTATCAAAACTATTTCCGCGACACCATAAGCCTGAAGTGGGCTTCGATCGACGATCCCGCGTTGGTGTTTTCGAACCCGCCCCAGCCTGCTTCCAGCGCTCAATTCTCCGCAGCCGGCGGTATTCGACCCACCTCGCTCAGCCGGATCGGATAGTCCCCAGACTCGAGCGCTGCTTGCGAGCGGCCTCGCGCTATCACCCCCGACGTGGGCTGCGGAGTTCGACCTTTCGGTCGCACCCGCAGCATGGTTTGTACTATTTACCGGAAAAAGATAGAGAAGAAGATCAACTATAAGAATGAGCCGCGGAATCCTGATCGCTCGTCTCTGGTACTCGAGACAAGTCGGGAGACATTTTCAAGCGACCTTGACTCGTTCCGTCCGGCTCAACCGGATACTGCCACCGGCGCCGAGGCTGAAGTCATGAACACAGAATCCCTTATCTTCGAACCCGGCTTGCGAGCCTAAGGCTGCCGACGGCGCGGAACAAAGAACAACATCACCGCAAGTCCCAATCCAGTCTCGGTGGCGATGGCCATGCAGCACCACGACGTGCGAGGCATAAGGCCCGATCGCGGTAAGTACATCCGAGGCATTGACGAGAGCCAGGCCGATGCGATCGCGCAGGCTGATCAAGGCCACCGGATACTCAACCACCTGGTGGTGCAGCGCGATGATCCACGCACACTGGGGATAGTTCTTAAGCACCGATTTCAGGGCGCGTAGCTGTGGCACGCTGACGAAGCCAATCGCGTTGGTCAGGGAGAAATGAGTGCGAGCATTGGAATCAAGCAGAATCACTCCATATTTCCGGTTTCCCTCGGGCGGTTCAACCAGCGGGAAGATCGCGTCCCAGACTTTCTCAAGTTCCCAGCGGCCGCGGATAGAGCCGCGTTCCGCCAGCGAGCGCAGCAAGTCCGCGCGTCCGCCTTCCCGCAGGTAGTCGCGCAAGGAGGGACCAAGCGCGCCCGACACGCGGTCGACCACGTGGGCGCGCTCGCCCTGAACCATGTCGAGCGCCAGAATCGTGCGCAACTTGCGCAACGCCTGGCTTGAACTCCAGGGCAAGTCCAGGCGACCCGCGTTGCTGCGGTCAACCACGTTGACGTCGTGATTGCCGGGCACGAATGATAATCGTTCCCTCATTCCGGGACAGGCGCGGAGAAGATCGATGAACTCAGTCCACTCAGCCCTTGTTCCCGCATCGGTGACATCGCCGGTGACCAGCACGCGTTCCACAGACGCATCATTTTGCAGCGTCGCCACCTGGCGCAGAGCCTCCTCAACACAGCTGTTTCCGCGAGGGCCGTGCGTACCGGCCTCCATGCGATACCCGTAGCGCTCGCCGACAAGATGCAGATCGGAGAGATGAGCAATGCGCACTGTCGAGGATTCCCCGCGGAGGGGTCCCGGCGTCCAATCTAAAGTTGGTCCGCTCAGCCTGAACTCTTGAACGAGCCAAAGGAGGCTATCGACGGCGGTGGAAATGCCTACGACGATCGCTGCATTGATCAGCGCAGCCTTCCCCAGCTCCCAGGGTTGGATGTTGCCGGCGTGCAATACTTTGAGCCCCGAGGACCACATGGTCCAAGCCAAGGCGATTCCTGCGGCGGCGAAGATCACGGCGGCCACCACCGCGCCGAGGCGGCGTCCACGATTGAGTTGCTCGGGCGTGATCGAACGGCCATGGACTCGTTCAGCGATCGAGCGCAGGATCTCGCGCAGCACCACGAAGATGGGAAAGACCAGGGTGTAATGCAGCTGTCGGAAGGTATCCAAGCCCACCCGCAACAGCGGCCGTCCCACCCAAAATGCAAAACCAATAAGCAGCACCAACAGAACGAGGCCCAGTGCAGGGCTTTTCTCCGCCATCTCCATGGCATGAAGCACCAGACGGCCATAGGTAACGATCAAAGAGATGGCAAGCCCGAGCAGAAGCGCTGGCCCGATGATGAGAACCAGAAAAACAACCAGCGCTTTCGGAAAATTGAACTCGAGTGCCGCTGAGAGAACCACGCTCCGCATGCCACCGGCGTAAGGGCTCATACGGTCATCATCATGGTCGCCCCGCCGCAAGTCCCAGATGGGTGTTACCAGCAAGTCTCCAGCAGGCTCTCGATGAGCCAAGCCCGACGGCTCGTCAGCAGGCGTCATGCAGCGCGTCGGCCTCGGCCGGCAGCGGGCTCTGTACCCGGCGACCAACGCGTGAGGTGCTCAATTCCCTTGACTACAAGACGAATACCCACCAACAAGCCGATCGTCCACGCGGCACTCAGTGGAAACCAATAGAGGACGATGCCCGCAAAGACCAGGGACATGACTGCGCCGATGATAATCCACTGGGTCGGTCTGCCCTCGCGGCGCATTTGGAGGGCCAGGAGTATCTCCATAACGCCGTCCAATAGAAACAGGGTTGCGATGATCGCAGTGGCCGCGATCGCCCCGCTCACCGGGCGGAAGAGCAACATGAGCGCTACGACACCATAAACGACGGCAAGTGATACCTTCAGGAAGAGTCCGCCCTCGCCGCGGCTTTGGAACGCTTCTACAGCCTGTTCGATGGCAGCGAAGATCAGCAGCCACCCCAAGAGCTTGATCAGCATCAGCGAGGCGAAGACAGGAACAATCATGGCTAGGATGCCGAGGAGAATGAGAAGCACGCCCAACGTAACCGACCATGTGCGCTCTCTGCGGGCTTTAGTGAAAACCATAATTGTCCTTTCTACATGGCGGCGTCACGCCGCCCTTGTGCCTCGGCCGGCATCACGAGCTTCCGGCTGCGATACGAACACGTTCAACCCCAGTTGGTCAGCCAGAAACTTAGCCACAAGCTGTCCTTTAACACTGTTCCCGGCTCGATCAAGCGGTGGGGCAAATGTCCCCAGCCCTCCTTTTCCAGGAGAAACGGCGACGATGCCCCCGCCGATGCCACTTTTGCCCGGGATACCGATATCGAAGAGCCACTCGCCCGAGGTTTCATAGAGACCCGCCGTGGCCATGACGGCCAGCGCATAGCGGCAGCTGGCGGCATCGACCACCTGACGTCCGGTGAGGGGATTCAAGCCTCCATCGGCCAAAGTAGCTCCCATCACCGCCAGGTCCTTCGCCGAGACATTGAGCGAGCACTGCTTGGTGTAAAGGTCGGTGGCCTCCGACGGATCCAGGTCGATGCGACCGTAGCTGTAAAGCAAACGCGCAATGCTCTGGTTGCGATCGTTGGTGTCGGAAGCTGACGCGTAGACCTCGGTGTTCAGGGCTAAAGTCCGCCCGGCGAACCCGGACAGACCCTCGTGAATAAACTGCCATCTGTCGTCGAGGGTCGCGCCCGGGACCAGGCTGGTGGTGGCAATCGCCCCTGAGTTCACCATCGGGTTCGTCTTGCCATCAGCGCCCCGCTCGATGGCTGCCAGGGAATTAAACGGCAAGCCGGTGCTGTTGACACCGAGTCTATCGCGCGCCTGTTCCGCGCCTATCATCTGGCAGACCAATGCGAAAACGAAGGGCTTGGATACGCTCATGATGGCGAATTCATATTCCGCATCGCCGGTTCGGTAAATGTTGCCGCTGGTGGAAGCCACGCACAGCCCAAACAGAGTGCTGCTCACCTGTTCCAGTGCGGGATAGACATTCGAATTGGCTCCCTCGGTGTTCGATTTGAAGCGTTCGTGGGCTTCGACGACCAGTGCGTTCACTTCGTCGGGAGAAGGCAGGTGGCCGGTCGACACATACGACCCTGGCCTCGCGCCCGGTGTCAACCGTGTGGTCATCGATTGCTCTCCGTGGTCTCGATCATCCGGTGAGACGCCGTTTGGTTCGAGTCGAGATGCCAGTCGGCGCCACCGGCTGCGTGAGAGATTCCGGACGCAGAATCCTCTTGAGTTGCTCCTTGGTCAGCAGTTTTCTCTCAAGAACGAGATCGGCTACGCTGCGCCCGGTGCGCAAGGCCTCTTGCGCAATCTCGGTTGCGTTCGCGTATCCGATGTGAGGATTGAGCGCCGTGACAATGCCGATCGAGCGATCCATGTGTTCCTGCAAGCGCTCGTGGTTCGCGGTGATGCCGCGCACGCAGCGCTCGGCGAGCGTGAGACAACCATTGCGCAGGTGGGTCAAGCTTTCAAAGATGCTATGGGCCACGATCGGCAGAAAGGCGTTGAGCTGGAGCTGCCCAGCTTCCGCGGCGAAACTTACTGTCACGTCGTTGCCGATTACTTCGAAGGCAATCTGGTTGACCACTTCCGGGATCACGGGATTCACTTTGCCGGGCATGATGCTCGATCCCGCCTGCATCGGAGGCAGATTGATTTCGCCCAGCCCGGCGCGAGGACCGGAAGACAGCAGACGGAGGTCATTGCAAACCTTCGAAAGCTTTACTGCAATCCGTTTGAGCACGCCTGAGACTTGCACGAACACGCCCGCATCCTGAGTGGCTTCCACCAGGTTCGGCGCGGTAACAAACGGGATCCCGGTAATCCGAGCCAAATGTCGACAAACCCTGGCGGCATATTCAGGATGTGCGGTAATGCCCGTGCCCACGGCGGTCGCGCCCATATTGATCTCCGAAATCAGCCGCGTTACCTCGCGCAGGCGCTGGATATCTTCCCCGAGCATTACGGCATACGTCGAGAACTCCTGGCCAAGGGTCATCGGCACGGCGTCCTGAAGCTGCGTACGCCCCATCTTCAGGACGTGTTCGAACTCGCTCGCCTTGGAATCAAAGGCCACCCGCAGCGCGTCCATGGCCTCGATAAGTTGGTGGATGGCGAACCAGGCCGCAATTTTTAGCGCGGTGGGCACTACATCATTCGTGCTCTGGCTCATGTTCAAGTGCTCGTTAGGATGGAGGTAATGGTAGTCGCCGCGCGCCCGGCCCAGGATTTCAAGGGCGCGATTGGCGATAACTTCGTTAGCATTCATGTTCGTCGAAGTGCCGGCGCCGCCCTGGATCACATCCACCACGAACTGATCGTGCAATGCGCCTCCCTTGATCTCGTCGCACGCGGCGGCAACGGCGCGCGTGCGCTCGGCGTCGAGCAAGCCCAGATCGTGGTTGGCCATCGCCGCGGCCTTCTTCACCGAAGCCAAGGCGTTGATCAGATCGGAATAGACCGAGATCGGTATACCGCTGATCGGAAAATTCTCCACGGCACGCAAGGTGTGTACGCCATAGTAAGCCGCCGCCGGCACCTCGCGCTTCCCCAGAAGATCGTGCTCGGTGCGCGTTGGCTGTGACATGTGATTTCTTCCCCGCTCGTTAGGATGGATGCCCTCTTCGGCGCCGGGGGATGCTGGGCGCGGAAGCCTCAGAGGAGCCCCAGCCGCGCCAGCGCCTTGAGGAACAACCACGTCCCAAAGAGCAACCCAAAAACGATGGTGATCCCCCCGCTGATTGCGTCGGAGCAACGCCCTCACCCGGTTTACGCGGCTTTCACACCCTTTTTGCCCGTCGCCCTGGCCATCTCCGCCAGTTCCTCGAGATAGACGATTGCGGTTTCGATCCCGCGATGGAACATCTCGACCGTGTAGTGCTCGTTGGCGGCATGCAGGCCGTCGCTGTCGAGTCCGTACCCCATCATCACCACGGGGATCTTCATCATGTCGCAAATGTCCGCGACGATAGGGATGCTGCCTCCGCCGCGCGTGAACACCGGCCTGTGTCCCCAGCCCTTCTCGTACGCGCGCGCTGCCGCTTGCATCTCCGGCAGATCGAAGGGGATCAACGCCGGCTTGCCCTTGGTCACCAGGGTGACCTTCGCTTTGACGGTCGGCGGCGCGATGGCTTCGATGTGCTTTTTCAGCAGCTGGAAGATTTTGTCTGGGTCCTGATTGGCGACCAGCCGCGAGCTCAGCTTGGCGCCGGCCTTGGCAGGAATGATGGTCTTCGGACCGGGACCCGAGTAACCGCTCCACAGTCCATTGATGTCCAGGGTTGGGCGGGCTGACACGCGTTCGCGGATGGTGAATTTCTTGTCGCCCCAGACCGCTGGCACGCCGGTGGCTTCCTTAAACTGTTCTTCGCTGAGCGCGGTCTTGGCGATCATGTCGCGCTCTTCTTTCTTGAGCGCGACCACATCGTCATAAAAACCTGGCACCGCAATCGTGTTATCCGGGTTGTAGAGCTTGCCCAGGATTTCGACCAGAGCTAGCGCCGGGTTGTGTGTGGCGCCGCCCCAGAATCCGCTGTGCAGGTCGTCCTTGGGGCCTTGCACTTCAAGTTGGATATAGGTCATACCGCGCAGACTGTGCGTTATCGCTGGCTCTTCGATGGAGCGCATGGACGAGTCGCTGATCACGCAGACGTCGGCCTTGAGCAAATCCAGATGCTTCTTGATGAACGGGGCAAGGTTGGGGGACGATACTTCCTCTTCGCCCTCAAACAGGAATTTCACGTTGACGGGCGCACTTCCGACGGCTTCCAGATACGACTCGAGTGCCTTGACGTGGATGAAGAGTTGTCCTTTGTCGTCAGTCGCGCCACGGGCATAAATCTTGCCGTTCTTCTCGACCGGCTCAAACGGCGGGTTATCCCAGCCGTCTTCCTTGACCGCGGGCACCACGTCGTAGTGGCCATAGACCAGCGCAGTTGGCTTGTCCGGGCCCGCTTCCGACCACTCCCCATACACGACTGGATGCCCGGCGGTAGGCATAACCTTAGCGTTCTTCAAGCCCATGGCGTGCAAGTGCGCCGCGAGCCACTCCGCCGCGCGCTTAACATCGTTTGCATGAGCCGGGTCGCCGCTCAAGCTGGGGATACGCAGAAATTCGTGAAGCTCATGGCGAAACCTCTCAGCGTGGTCGCGCGAATACTTGCGTGCCTTCTCACTCGACTGGGCCATACACTTCGGCCTCCTTTTCTAAGCCTTTATGACCTTGGCAGACTCGACCGGCTCTACGCCGCTCTTGCGCCGCCGGCGCCCCAAGCCCGCTTCTCTGCGAGCCCGATCAGAAACTCCGTAAGCATCGGGACCGGGCGGCCAGTGGCCCCCTTGGCATCGCCCGCAACCGCATTCGTGCCGGCGATGTCCAGGTGCGCCCACCGGTAGCCATCGACAAAGCGCTTCAAGAAGCAGGCAGCTGTAATCGCGCCCGCCGGACGGCCGCCGAGGTTGCTCATGTCGGCAAAGTTGCTCTTGAGCAGATCCTGGTATTCATCGAACATAGGCAGGCGCCAGCCGCGATCGCCGCTGTCCTCGCCGGATTCGAGCAACTGCTCCGCAAGTTCATCGTCGTTCGCGAACAGCCCGCTGGTGACACTGCCCAAAGCGATCACACAGGCCCCGGTCAGAGTCGCAACATCGATCACACATGCGGGTTCGAAGCGTTTGGCGTAGGTCAAGGCATCGGCCAAACCTAATCGGCCTTCGGCATCGGTATTGAGAATCTCAATCGTCTGCCCGGACATCGATGTGACCACATCGCCAGGACGGCTGGCCTTGCCGCCCGGCATATTCTCGGCTGCCGGAATAAGGGCCACTACGTTGAGCGGCAAGTCTAAGCGCGCGATGGTCTTCATGGCGCCAAAAACGCTAGCGGCGCCGCACATGTCGAATTTCATTTCGTCCATGTTGGCGCCGGGCTTGAGCGAGATACCGCCGGTATCAAAGGTGACCCCCTTGCCGACCAGCACGATCGGCTTGGTCTTCCCTCCCCCTTTGTATTCCATCACGATGAACTTGCACGGCTGCGCCGACGCCTGTCCCACGGACAGCGCTGCGCCCATGCCCAGCTTCTTCATGTCCTCGCGCTCCAGCACCTCTACGTCAAGCTTGAACTCCTTGCCCAGCGCCCGAGCGGTGTCAGCCAGATACGGCGGGTTGCAGACATTGCCGGGCAGATTTCCTAGGTCTTTGGCGAGGGCCATGCCTTCGGCGATTGCCAGACCGCGGCGTACGGCGGCCTTGGCTTCGTCGGTGACTTTGCCCGACGTCAGCAGCGCAATTGTTTGCACGCCCCGTTCTTTCTTAGCGCGCCGAACGCCGGGAGCGTCGAAACAGTAGGCGCCATCGGCAAGAATGCGGCTGGCATGCTGCAAGCGAAACACCTGCGAGCGACCCGGAATGTCGGTGTCGGCGAGCGTGACGGCTGCATCTTTGGCTGTGCTGTTGACGAGCGCCTTGGCGGCAGCCGCGAGCGCATCACGGAAAGCCTTGTCGCCGAACTCGCTGCGCTTACCCAGACTCACCAGCAGGACCCGCTCGGCTTCGACACCAGCGAGGTCGGGCAATAAGAGTATGGAACCAGCCTTTTCTTCGAGGTCGCCTCGCTTGATTGCCGCAGAGAGTTTTCCTTTCGACGCGTCATCGACCTTCTGAGAAGATGGCGGCAGCGCGCCGCCGGCAAAAGCGCCCAGCACCAGGACTCCCGCGCGGACCTTTTCCGGCGAGGTTGTCTCCAAATCAATTTCGATCAGATCGTTTTTTGGGGTTGCCATGACTCTCTCTCTCCTCAATCAGCTCTTCAGCCTGGTTGGGAATCCAGTCGCAGTAATTGGTCAGCCGTTTCAACGGCGCTAGAAGCCCCACGGCAGGCCCAGGACTTGCCACAGGACCAAAAGAATCATCCATACCACCTGGATCACGATGACGTAGGGCAACATCATGGCCACAACCGTGCCCACGCCCGCGCCTTTCTGGTATTTTGCCGCGAAGCCCACGATCAGAGGGAAATACGCCATCATGGGCGTGATGGCGTTGGTGGGTGAGTCGCCGACGCGGTATGCGGCCAGCACGGCTGCTGGATCCACGTGGAGCCGCATCAGCAAGGGCACAAAGACCGGTGCAAAGATTGCCCACTTAGGGATTGCGCCGGTGATGATCAGATTCAGGACGATGACGATCAGCACAAACCCGATGAGCAGCGGTACCGAACCAAGACCCGCACCGGCAAGGACATCGCCCAGTTTGACGGCCGCAATCGTGGCTATGTTCGTGTAGGTGAAGAGAGCAATGAACTGGCTGATGAAAAACAGCAAAAAGATCAGACCGCCCAGCCCTATCACCGCCTTCTCCATAGCCTTGACGACATCGGCGCTGCCTTTCATGGTCTTGGCGCCGAAGCCATAGGCGGTTCCCGCCACCAGAAAAGCCAGCGCAATGAAAACAATCAGACCGTTCATGAAGGGCGAATCGCCAATCAGAGCGCCCGTATCGGGGTTACGCAGAGGCGCTCCCCGCGGGGCGGTCAAGAGAGCAAACACCACCAGAATGGCGATGGTGCCCCACAGGGCATACTTCAACCCGCGCGCCTCGTCGGCGCTATCCGCGGCTTCGCCTTCCTCGGCCTCGATTTCCTTGGGGGCTTTGTATGGGCCCAGACGAGGCTCAACGACCTTGTCGGTAACCAAACCGCACACAACCGTCAGCATGACAACGGAGGCGACGGAAAACCACCAATTAGCCGTCAGAGAGATGGAGAGATTAGGGTTCATGAGATGGATGGCGTCGTTGGTGATACCCTGCAGGATGCCATCCAGGGGTTTGATCAGAAAGTTTACGCCGAATACAGAGGCAACCCCTGCAAAGGATGCCGCCAGCCCGACCAATGGGTTGCGGCCGACGCTCAAGAAAGCTGCCGCGCCCAGCGGAATCAAGACCAAATACCCGGCGTCGGCGGCGATGCTGGAAATGATTCCAACAAAGACCAGAATGTAGGTCAGGGCCCTGGCAGGGGCAACCTTCACAAGCTTGCGAATCAGAGCCTTGATCAGCCCGGAAGCTTCAGCTACGCCTACTCCGAGCATGGCCACGATGATCACGCCTACGGCGGTAAAGCTCATGAAATTCGCTACCACGTTCGAATACATGAACCGGAGGCCCTCGCCTGTCAACAGACTTTTTGCGGTGGAGGTAACTTGTTCCGGTTGGTGGGTGTCAGGGTTGATGGATTCGAAGGTAGCGCTGGCTCCCATCAGGTAAACAATATGCGACACCACGATTACGGTCAGAATTAACAAGATAAAGATGACAGCGGGATGGGGAACCTTGTTTCCCACCCGCTCGACCGTGTCGAGCACTTTCTCCAGGCCAGTCTTCTTCGGTGCGATCGGTTGGACTTTATCGATCCTTGCCCTCTCCGCCATGACCATTTCCCCCTTCTTGCCAAAAACTCATCGAGCATCAGGCGGCGCTTGACGCCTTGATCTTTGGCTAAGACAAGCGCCGAAACCGGCAGCCAGGGCCTGGAGAGCGAGCGTCATCGCGCCGGACTCAGGCGGCCGTTGACGGAGTCTCGAGCACCTGGCGCAGAGCGTTCTCGTCGTCTTTATTGAGCGACGTTTGAAACACTTTGCCCTTGCCCGTGAATTGCTTCAGGCCGTCGAGCACCTTGTCGGCAGTCACTTTCCGAAGCAGAACGAACAACGCAGAGGTGCTCGGCTTCAGCGAGTCTCCGATGTCTTTCATCATCTTGTCGTCCAGGCCAAGGTCGCGGAATTTGCCGGCGAGCGCTCCGGCGCCAGCACCAACTACAGCCCCCAGGAAAGGATTCAGGAAAAGCAGCCCGATGAGCATGCCCCAAAAGGCGCCGCCGACGGCGCCGGCGCCGGTCAGGCTTACCGCCTGATGCAATTTGGTCTTGCCATTCTCGTCTCGCGTTACGACCACCGCGTCTTCCATCTCCAGCAAATACTGCCTCTGCATCTTTGCCAGCGCCGCGCGCATTTCAAATGCTGTCGATTCATCGTTGAATACCACTGCTACGAGTGTGCTCATGGTTTCGCTCCTGAACGCGCAACATGCAGAGTTGTCCGCAGATACCTTCAATTGGACGATGGCGCGTGTCGCCGGGTTTGCTCTGATCGGCAGGGGAACCGGTCCGGCCGGACAATCGGTACTTCGACGATCTTCCGAAGGCACGTAGGCGCGAAGGACAGAAAAGCGACCTTAGGCAATTCGTTCGTGCCGCATCGAGACTGGTAAACGTGTTGAGATCAACCGCTTCCTCGCGGTCCTTGCCGATAATGCCGCCCATACACTCTGCGCAAACTCAATCTTGCCGACTGAATTGCCCGACAATCACGAGAATCCGCTTCTGTTTAACAGAGGTGCAAAGATCTTGCGATGGTATCTGTGGGTAAGCTTGTACCTCAACTTTGCACTGGCGATCTACCTCAGCTCTGCCTCCGGACATGCGAGACAAAAGCGGTAATCGTGTTCCAGAGTCCGGCATCAGAATCTCCAACCCGCAGCCGAAGTCGCTCTTCTCTAGCGGCCAAGCTGGCTCAGAGCATTGCGTAAAGGATCACTGGGAATCTGAATCAATCCTCGGAAGGGAGAATACATCTCCTGGATCAAGAACAGCGTAGCAGCGACCGCTAGGGCGCAAAGAACCAAGGAAGCGATTACCATTGGGTTGGGCGGAGCGTGGAGACTAAAGCTGGCAAAAGTAATGCTGAGCGAAAAGACCACCACCATAAGAAGAGGCAAGGAGATGGAACTGCTCTGCTGCTCGAACATCAACATCCGGGTCTGCGCGGTTTGCAGTCCGAGATTTAAGGCCTGAGATTGAAGAAACCGCTGAGCATCGGTGTGCGGCGACAGTTCCTGGATCTTGTCATAAATCCCTTCGCCGCGGCCCGCCGGCTCTAGAGAAGACGAATGTGGCGAATCTTCGCGCCACAACTTGTCAAGCATGACGACCATTGAGCGGCGCAAGAGATTGCGGGCGTCGTTGGCTTCCGGACCGTAGTGAGCCAGCACCCGGTCGAGCAAGACGATCTTGGCCGACATCTCTGTCAATTCTCTGGCCTGGCCGTCGTAATAGCCTTTCGCCGAAGCCACCAGCAGGCCGAGTACGATCGCCGTCATCGTGGCGATGATCCCCATGGCAAGCTTGATTACGTCTCTGGACTCGGCGTTCAGATGCTCTCGTGGCATCCTGGCGCGCACAAACATGCCCAGCAACGAGCCGCCAAGAACGCACGCGAAAATCGTCACGCTCATGATCAGCGAGCTCATGTCTGGTCTCTCGGGAACGCCGTCGATAGTCTGGATGCTCGTAGAAAAACCGAGGATGTCGTCATATGTCTGATCGGGGTCACTCGCTGACGTGCTCGCTCTGGTTAGGACAGATGCCGTTAGATGGGTACCCCTTGGAGTGCCTGTAGAACACCCTTCACGATCTCGGAAAAAGGAATCTCCGCGAGAACCACCGGAAACAGAGGCAATAGCACCGCCGCGGCCAGGCTTATCAAAGAGTTCTTGTCCGCGGGAAACGGTCGCATCTGGCGGATGTTGCTGTAGCTAGTCGAGAGGTCGGCCAGGATGCTGGCTTCGCCGATCAACGTGGCCGGTTCACGACCCTGGCGATTCATGATCCATTTTTCCTGGAAGTCGGCTCCTCGATTCTGCGCCAACACGCCGTAGTCCAACATGCCCTTCTGACGCACCAGGGACAGCTTGACCACGAAGAATGAGAGCGGAATTAGGGCAACCGCGAAATTCAAGAGCACCAGGATGATGGCCGGGACGAGGAAGCCGGACAAGGTCGCTCTGGAGTCCAGGATCTCACCGCGCCAGGAACCTCCGATGACGGCCGATAGCGCCACGGCCATGGGGATGAAACCGACCGGCAATAGGCCGAGGAAACCAAGGCCGCCGTGCCGGTCCGGATGTGTCGCAACCAGCTTCAGCTTCATCCGTGCCAGCCGGAAAAGAAGAAAGGACCACAGCAACCATTTCCAGGAATTGAAACCGAGCAAAAACTGATAGGTGGGCACGCCGACGAGTCCGTAATACCAGCCGGTGAGCTTCAACTGAGCGAATCCGCCGCTTCGCGTGACTGCCCAGGAAGATCCTGTCAGCATCTTGCTTTTCCAGAGGAAAGCAACTTGCGCGCACACCAGGGCCAGGATAATCAACTCCGGGAGCGGAGAGTCGCGAAGCCGCTTGAGGGTCCCAACTGCCGTATCTAGCTTGTCGAGGTCTTCCGGGTCAAGTAATTCCGCCTTGCGAACGTGGCTCACGATCGCGCGGAACCGGCCCTCCATCAGGATCTGGCCAATCAGCAGTACGGGAATGGCGACCACGACCCGGGCATACAACATATAGTCCCTCAGCAGGTTGGCCAGCTCATCGCGATACCACAGGGCGGTGATGA
>DATDGP010000111.1:0-3819 GCA_036522035.1 Terriglobales bacterium | reverse complement strand
GAAGTTCAGAAATGTCCATGTAGTCCTCTCTGGGCCGCCAGTCCTGGCGATCCTTCGAAAGACTACGTTATGCGGAGTTCGACAGGCGAGCACCCCGTCTCCCGACGCGGCGGAACTGGAATCTCACAGTCCTGTTTTCTGAAGACTCCGCATATCGATGGACGGCGCATATTTTCTTCCGTCCACGGCCTCGACAGCTACTAAGATCTTCATCTGGGGGACGATCTGAATCACTGTGATTCCCAAAACGCTCGACCCAGCCCGCCCAGGTCCGGTGCCGTCGTCCCTTTCCACTGAATGCGCATCTTGCCGCGCCGCCCTTCCAACTCAATCTGGCACTCTGATACCGCCGCGGCCGTCGGCGAGGCCAGCAGTTCCATAAACGACGGCGGGGACTCGGACGGCGCCCGGCGTGACTTCACCCTGACCTTCGTCGCTCCGGATCTCCGTACGGCGCCGGTCGATTCCAGCAACTGCTTCAGCTTGCCGTACTCTAAACGCAAACTCTTCGCGGTGTGAAAGACTCCGTGCTCACGCGCCAGTTCAACGGCTGCGGCCCACAAACGCTTCGGAATAGGCAAACGGCCTGTGTGCGCGCTCCGCCACCGCTCGAAGCGATTAAGAACCTTCTGCATGTTTGGGGGAATATCGGGCGACTCTATCGGCATCGTCGGTCCTCCTGGGCGAAGGACCGACGTTATCAACTAAGGTCTGGCCAAGTCACGCAGCCTCACCGAAAGCACACGAAGCTCTGGGCCCCTTCTTTGCAGTCGTGATGAAAGGCTTGAAGGGACTCGTTGATGGCGACCACTATTTCGATGTGTTCGCCGATGACGCAATTTTCGAGTCCCGCTACCACTTCCCCGGTTGGCCTGTGACGATTCGAGGGCGAGCCAGCCTGATGGCCAGCCTTTCGGGATACGGCAAGACGATAAACCTTCACTCTGGCGACGCACTAGTTGTGCATCTCTGCCAAGATAATCGCGTCGTGGTCCTTGAGTACGAAGTACATGGCAAGATTCTTTCAAGTGGCGCACCCTACGACAACAGGCTCATTTCGGTCATAACGATTGAGGATAGAAAAATCGTTCATTGGAGAGACTATATGGACTCTTTGGCTGCCTGGAGCGCGCTTAATGGCAGCCCGCAGATAAAGATGCTTGAACCATAGTTGTCGCATCTGGCGTCTAGAATGCTTCCCGGCTGATCTCCCAGACGCGCCTGCCTTGGGCGCACGATCAACGACTCGAACAGCTCTCTCCGCTTTCACTAACTATGTACGTTTTCACCAAATCGGGGAGTCTGCTTTCCGTTCGAAAGTAACCCGAATCGGCTGAAAAGGATCGATTCGTGCACAGTTCGTGCACAGGGGAACGCCTGCTTTTTGTGGCGTGAGCCCTCACCAAAACGTTTTGGCACAGTCAAGCGAAAGAGATCGAGCAACAACAATCGGGACCGCAATCCGCTTTCGCGTGGACATTCCCATGTACCGCCAATGAGGGGCTAGCGGACCGGCTGCTTCGCGTCGGTTGGGTCTACGCTTGTGCCTTGGTAGCCGCCACATTGTTTTTCTGCGCGTGAATGAAGTGTCGAACTTTGGGATGCTCCACGAGGTAGCTATAAACGTGCGTCATTTTTGTTCCTGGCGAAAGGCCTCTTACCCTTGCCAAATACGCTCGGTCACTGTGGGAGTCGTCCGAAGTACCCGGCAGTCAGCCTGTCGGAGGGTTTAAGACTGATCCGGTTCTTTGTATGCGAACGCACTTAGCATGACATGACTGCCCCTCCCGGCGCGGACTAAACCATGCGGGCGAGGCAGGAGCATTTGGAGGCAGATGTCCGGCGAAGTTGGACCCAGCCGGAGCAAGTGAGGAGGCCGGTTGCGTAAGGAGGCGGCCGGATCACGGCAAAACTTGAAAATTCACGTTGTTGGTCAGCGTGCCGGTTGGGGTCACCACCTTAAGCGGTCCGGTAGTGGCGCCGGTGGGTACGCTGGTTCCGATTTCGGAAGGTGAGATCACTTTGAAGACAGCCGCCGCGCCGTTGAAGGTGACGCTCGTGGCTCCGGTGAGATGAGTCCCGAGCACCTTGACGACTGCTCCTGCCTTGCCGGAAGTGGGCAGGGTCTCCACAAACGGGCCGAGGCCCACGCTCACGCTGAAGACCGTCCCGCAACCGTCAGGGGAGCAGGAGCTCCCACTACCACCCAGGGTGGCCGTCCCGTAAAATGCTCCGCTAGTGGCCTGGACTAAGCTGGCCTCGGGCGATCTGCCATCCGACCCGTCGAAGCTATGCAGCGTCGTCAGCATCCCTGCGGGCGTCATTTTGAAAATTGTGCCACAGCCAGAGTTGCAGGCAGTGCTCGTCCCGCCCAGCTGAGTAGTACCGTAGAAGTTTCCGTCGGTGGCTTGGACAAGGCCCGCGGCCGGAAACTCGCCATCAGTGCAACCCGGTTGGGCGCAGAAGTCATACAGTGTGGTCAGCGTTCCACTGGGGGTGACTTTGAAGAGCGTGCCGCCGCCGTTGGCCCCGCCCAGCGTCGTTGTTCCATAGAAGTTCCCATCCGTGCCCTGAATCAGTCCGGCTAAAGGGTTATCGCCGTCCGTAAGGTTGAAGCTGTACAGAGTGGTCAGCGTGCCGCTTGGCGTGATTTCGAAGACCGTGCCGTATCCGTTAGAATCGGAGGTTGTTCCGTAGAACTCTCCGTCGCTGCCCTGCACCAGGCCGGCCACGGGTTCGTCGCCGTCCGAACAGTTTAGTTGGGCGCAAAAGCTATAAAGAGTAGTCAGAGTGCCGGTGGGGGTGATCTTGAAGATCGTGCCACAGCCCGCTGCGCCGTAGTAACAGAGGCTGCTATTATTGGCCCCGCCCTGCTTGGTTGTCCCGTAGAAGTTCCCATCGGAAGCCCGGGTCAAGCCGGCCACGGGAGTTGCCCCGTCCGTGCAATTAGTTTGGGAGCAGAAGTTATAAATGATCGTTAGATTTCCCGCGGGGGTTATTTCGAAGACGGTGCCCCAACCGTTCGCCCCGGTAACAGGGGCGGTGCCGTAAAAGTTTCCGTCGGGAGCCTGGACCAAGCCGGCCGCGGGGTGGTCGCCGGTGTACTTACAGCCGTTCGGGGCGCAGAAGCTATAAAGCGTTGTCAACGTGCCTGTGGGCGCGACCTTGAAGGCGGTGCCCTGAGCATCTTTGCTGCCGCCTAACGAGGTTGTTCCGTATAGGCTCCCGTCGAGCCCCTGCACCAAGGCGGCATTTGGGTCTCGGCCGTTGGTACCGTCGAAGCTCAATAAGATCTTGAATGTTTGCGCGGGCGCGGCAATCGCCGTCGCAAAGAGCATTCCCATCAAAGCCGGTATCCCCGCCACCGCGCCGAATCGCCCGCTGATCTTTCGCATTTTTTCTTCTCCGTTAATCTGTCTCCTTGTGTGGACGGTTGCCGTAGTACACGTCATAAGACCCTACTACCCCCCGCGAGTCAAGCCTTCGTATCGCGCAGCCTAAAATGTAACCGGTGGGGTATCGTCGCGCAATTTGAAAATGTAACCCGTTATGGATACGGGTTACGTGATGAGTTGGGCTTCGAGAAGAGACTATCTGGGGAAGATTTATGCTCGCTATCAGGAAGCGCGAGGAGCGGAAAAGGAACGCATCCTGGACGAGTTTTGCGCCAACTGCGATTACAACCGCAAGTATGCGATTCGGCTCCTGAACAGCTCGGCCCCGAGGGAGAGACCGCTGGGGAAGAGGCGACGACGACGCGGCTTCACATACGGTCCGCGGGTGCTGTCGATTTTGAAGGCGGTGTGGGAAGCGGCCGAC
>DATDGP010000110.1:0-38001 GCA_036522035.1 Terriglobales bacterium | reverse complement strand
GTGGTTGCCACCAGTAGCTTGCCCAATTCTATGGTCAGGATGATGTATCGGATCGTCGTTCCTTCACCGTTGCGCCGGAAGGCCGAGGGCGTCATGCCCATCTGCGCGGGGATACCTTCATACGCGCGGCTGCTGGATCCGTAACCGGCTTCATAAATCGCGTCCGTGATTCGTGTTGTGTTGTGCAGAGCGCTCTTGAATTTGTTGGCGCGCTTGGTCTGCTGGTACTGGCGCGGACTGACTCCGAGAACGCTCTTGAACATCCGCTGAAAATGAAACGGACTGCTTCCTACACGGCGCGCGATGTCATTCAAGCTCAACGGGCGATCCAGGTTCTCTTCCATGAAGCGACAAGCGTCCTCGACTCTCTGCAGTCGTGCCGCGCGTGCCTCGGGCCGGCAGCGAAGGCAGGCGCGGTAGCCCGCGTCCTGGGCCTGGGCTGGCGAGTCAAAGAACTCTACAACTTCGCGCCGCGGACGCCGGCTGGGACACGATGGGCGGCAGAATATTCCGGTGGATTTTACGGCGTAGACAAAGACGCCGTCAGCCTTCATGTCGCGGCCGATCACCATCAACCATTTTTGATCCACGCTGTTTAAGGTTTGCATTTTTGTTCTCCACCCCGAAGTCTAGAGGCCGGCAAGGTGGGGCGCTATCCGCCGCTTGCTCTCAAAAAAGCGCTCATTTGATTGTAGCCCCGCCGAAGCGAGACCGGATCGGTCGACGGCGGCTGTGAAAGCCGCGTTTTTCACTCGAAGATCGTGGTCCCTGTGACAACGCGGAACGCCGGTATGTTCGACCGATTGAAACTGTGTCGTCAGGGTGCTTCAGACGTAATCGTTACCCAAACCATGGCCCTCGAGGAGCAACGCAACAATGTTCTCGAGAGTGTGGACCGAATAGTCTAAAAAAGACTCTTAGCTAAACAGCGAGTGAATATTCGGGTACCTCGAGGAATCTTCATTAGAATCTGCTCATAGCCTGTATTTTCTATTATGACTTCCCATAACGGGAACAGTCTAACCAACCCCCACGAGCCAAATGCCAAGTCTTTACTATGGCTTACAAATGATGCTCGAACCATAGCTCAAGAGTTAACTTCACAAAACGTGCTATCCTTCTCGATCAAATGCGCTTTGGCTTTTCTCTCTGTTTGTGTCTGTGATTGAGACGTAGGAGTAGCAGCAAATGCGTCTTTCTTCGGCGCGATTGCGTAGCATGATCTGGGCCGCCACCTTGGTCCTGCCCGTTGCTGCCTGGCTGATTGCTCATTTCAGCTATTCGCTTTTTCCCCCCGGGCCTGTCTTGTTCTTTACCTTAGCCGCGTGTATTGCGGCGGCTCTTGGAGGAATGCGTGTGGCCCTGGTGGCCCTGACTTTGAACCTTGTCGGGCGCACCGCGTTTTGCTATTTGTATCAGCCGGATCAGTGGAGCCTGATTTTCGTGCTCTGGTCAGCGGTCCCGATCGGCCTGACTTTGATAGTGGCCTATGCGCGCGAAAAGTGGTCAGCATCGGAGATGTTGGCTGGTCGTCTGAGCCAAGACCTGGCTCGCCTACGCGAAGAGCTCGATCTTCAGCGCACGGACTTGAAACGTTTTCACGATTTGAGTGTACGCTTGTCCAGCCATCTGGAGTTGCAGCGCCTCTTGAGCGATGTCCTGACATCGGTGGCCGTGCTACAGAAGACCGACCTCGCTTTGTTATTGCTTCGGCCTGTCCGGACGAGCAGCGTTCTACGCGTTGAGACCTTTACGGGCTTTTCGGCTGATCAAATCAAACTGTTCGGAAAATTCTCCGCATCCTTTTTCTCGCTGGACCGCCGCCTGTTGATCGACGATATTGAACGTCCGGGAACGTATTTCCCGTTCATGGATGCCGCCAACCAGATCGGGTTCCGGGCCATGTTCAGCACTCCCATCGTCAACGCCAGGTGCGAGCCCTTGGGAGTTGTGGTCACGTTCTTCCGTAAGCCTTGCTCGCCTAGCGACCGTCAATCACGGCTCGTGGAACTCTACGCGCTGCAAGCGGCTAATGCTCTCGATAATGCGCGTATGCACCTGGACTCTCTGGAGACGCTGGCTGCCGAGCAGCAGCGTACGGAAGTATTGCGGTCGCTGGCCAAAGCGTCTGTCCAAATTCATTCGTCGCTTTCGCTGGATTCGCTGCTGCAAACCATCACCGACGAGGCCCGTGAAATCATCGGCGCCAGCCAGGCCTTTACTACGCTTTTGGCCAAAGGCGCTTGGCATCAGAGCATCACTTGCTTCTCGGCCGCCGAAAACCAGCCGGTTTTTGATTTTCCCCAGGCGAGCTCGGAAATGTTCATGCTCGCTTGCACCTTGAACAAGCCAGTGCGGTTGAACGCCGCTACCGCTCCCGACCGCCCTTGGGCCAGGACCGCTGAAGCCGCCCTGCACAGCTGGCTGGCTGCGCCGCTGGTCACGCGCGACGGCAGAAACCTCGGGCTGATTCACCTCTCGCACAAAGTAAGTGGCGAGTTCTCAGCCGATGATGAGGCTATCCTGGTTCAGCTGGCGCACATGGCTTCCGTGGCCATCGACAATGTGCGGCTGTATCGCGAAGCTCAGGAAAAGATCGCCGAGACCAAGCGCACACAGGAGGCCCTGGAACGCAGCAAAGAGAGCATGCAGCTGGCGCAGCAGTGTGTCGGCATCGGGATCTGGGGCTGGGATCTGGAAACAGGAGAGCTCGAGTGGTCCGATGAGATTCGGCGCCTGCATGGGTTTGCCGCCGACACTTTTGACGGCCACTACGAAAGCTGGATGGAAAGCATTCATGGAGAGGACCGGGCCCGCGTCCACCAGTCGATCACTGAAGCTCTCAGCTCCCGTGGAGAATACGATGTGCAGTATCGGGTTGTATTTGCCGACAAGATCGTGCACTGGCTGGAGGCGCGCGGACGTACTATCGTGATCGGCGATATTCCCGTGCGCATGCTGGGCGTAGCCATGGACGTGACCTCGCGCAAGCTGGCGGAAGAGAACTTGCGCAGCTCGGAAAAGTTAGCGGCTACCGGCCGTCTGGCGGCCAGCATAGCGCACGAGATCAATAACCCGCTATCTGCGGTTATCAATGCCCTTTACATTCTGCGTACAAACTCACAGGTCCCGGCGAGTGCGCTGGACTTCATCAAGACGGCCGAAGCTGAACTTGCGCGCGTGGTCCACATCACCAAACAAACGCTCGGTTTCTATCGCGAAGTCTCCAAGCCGGTGATTACATCCGTGACCCATGTGTTGAATGAAGTTCTGTCGGCCTACGAATCCAAGGTGGAGAAGGGCAGCATCAGCGTCGACAAGCAATATTTGGCGACAGGACAGCTATCGGGATTCCCAGGCGAGCTGCGCCAGGTGTTTTCCAACTTGGTCTTGAACGCCCTCGAGGCCATCCCTGCGGGCGGCACTCTCTCCTTGCGCGTGAAGGCAATCCACCACGGTCAGGAGAAATCGGGTGTCCAGATCACGGTTTCCGACAACGGCCCGGGCATCTCTCCGGTCAATATACCCAGGATTTTTGAGCCGTTTTTCAGCACCAAGGGCTCGAAGGGTAATGGGCTAGGCCTCTGGGTCAGTCAGGGAATCGTGGAAAAGCATGGAGGAAGGATTCGCGTCCGCAGCAGCATGGCTGCCGCCCATCATGGAACTTGCTTTTTGATATTTCTGCCTTCGGGAGTGGCCGCCGACAGCGGGTTGTCAGAACGGCTTCATACCCCGACCCGGCTGTTGAGCGGCGCGGCGGTCGGCAAGGCTGGCGGGAGCGACGACTTAAGCGCTGCCTAAAAGAGCCATTACCCCCGGCAAATGCACCCCTAACAGGGGTCGCTGAGACCAAGCCGAAAGGGCCTCCTTCCAGGTCCTCGGTTGGCCGTGACCACCCAATGTAGGTTATTGATTTTAATTCGGTTATTATGGCAACAACCAACCTTCCAGAGTGCCGAAATAATTTAGGTAGGGCGCACAGTAATTGCATTATGCTGTAGGTTTCGCCGGCGTACTTTCGTAATCAAAATGAAGAGATTACTGTCAAAAACGACCCGAACCCAGGGGCGAACAGGCGGTTTTTCCCTGGTGGAGGTTTTGGTCGTCGTGATGATAATCCTGGTCATCGCCGCCATTGCCATTCCCAGCATGCTCCAGGCTCGTATCCGGGCCAATGAATGCGCTGCCGTGGCGTCGATTCATACCATCCAAACGTCGGAGAGCCTATATTTCAACACCTACCCAACAGTCGGCTATGCCGGCAATCTGGCCGATCTGGGAAGTCGCGGAAGCGATTGTGAATCCCCGGGCATAACCAACGCTTGCATCCTCATGGATGGCTCGCTCGCCAGTGGCCTCAAGAACGGCTACATGTTCGAAGTGCTGGCCGACGGCAACACTCCCGCGATGAGCTATACGGTTACCGCCACACCGCAATCTCTCGGAAGCTCCGGACACTGTTCTTACAGCGCCAACTCAAGCAGCGGGGGGGTTCAAGGTACCTCGACCGTCAACTCAGGGAAATTCGCTCTGAGTAGCGGCGGTGGTTGCGATCCGTCTTGATCATGTAGTGCCATTCTGCCCCTGGCTCTTGCGGGAGTGTGTGCCTGACGAGGAGCACTAAAGTACCTGTGGTCGGGTTGGACCACCTGTTTCTTTTCACTTCGCGGGATTCAAGATAACGTAGAGCGACGGTCTGTAACAGACTTGGGGGGAGACGCAAGACATGAGACAACAACTGGCTGTCTGCATACTCTTTTTCTGCGCTGCAACCACGCTGGTTGCGCAGAACCAGCAAACAAGCAGCGTTTCCCGAACCACCACGGCCATCAACTACCGCCTTCGCGGCGCCGCCCTCACCATCGGGTTCCACGGAACCGATCTCATGGCAAACGCTGCGGGTGAAGCCAAGGTGGAAGGGAAGAAGAGCAGCATCGAAATCGACGCCAAGTTCGAGAACCTGGACGATCCCACGCGCTTCGGCCTCGAGTACCTGACGTATGTCTTGTGGGCGGTCTCTCCCGAAGGGCGGGCCGTCAACCTCGGCGAGCTGCTTCTGGACCATCGCAGCAGCCATGTCAAAGCCATTACCGATATGCAAACCTTCGGCATGATCGTGACCGCCGAACCCTACTTTGCCGTGAACCAGCCCGGCAACGTCGTGGTGATGGAAAACGTGATTCCGGCCGGTATTCGTCAGGAAAAGATTGACGCGAAATACGAATTACTGGCGCGCGGCACCTACTCCTCCACGCAGACCCACATTGAAAACGCGATCTTCGGCATCGATCAAAAGACTCCGCGCGCGTTGTTCGAAGCCCGAAACGCGGTTCGCCTCGCCCGCAATGCCGCCGCCGACAAGTACGCTCCGTCGATTCTGGCCAAAGCACAAGACCAACTGCAGCGCGCCGAAGCCGCTTACGCGCAAAAGCAGGGACGCAGCACGGTGGAGAGCGCGGCCCGGGAAGCCGTAGGCACCGCTGAAGAGGCGCGAGTGATGGCGGTCAAGAAGAAAGCGGAGGACGATGCCGCAGCCGCGGCAGCGGCCCGCGAAGCGCAAGCCAAAGACCAGGCCGACGCAGAAGCCAAGCGCCGCGCTGAAGCCGAAGCTGCCCGCGCCCAGGCCGAGACCGCTCGTGCACAAGCTGAGACCGCCAAGGCCCAAGCCGAGGCAGCTCGCGCGGAAGCTGAGCGCATGAAAGCTGAAGCCGACAAGGCCAAGCAAGAGGCTGACGCGGCCCGGGCCGCGGCCGAAGCGCAACAACAAGCGCTGGCCGTGGAGGCCGATAAGGCGCGCAAATCGGCCGAAGAATCGGAACGATTGCGCCAGCAGGCAGAGAAAGACAAAGCCGATCTACGCGCCCGGCTGCTGGCCCAGCTCAACACCATCCTGGCCACGCACGATACGGCGCGCGGACTGATTGCCAACATGTCAGACGTGTTGTTCAAGACCGGCAGTTTCGAGCTTTTGGGCGGCGCACGCGAACGCCTGGCTAAAGTCTCAGGGATCGTCCTGGCTTATCCCAGTCTGCATCTGGATGTGGAAGGCCACACAGACAGCGTGGGCAGCGACGATTACAATATGACACTCTCGCAACACCGGGCCGAAGCCGTGCGTGACTATCTGGTGCAGCAGGGAATTTCCGAGGGCAGCGTCACGGCGCGCGGTCTGGGAAAGGCCAGCCCCGTAGCAACGAATGACACACCGGAAGGACGCCAGCAGAATCGCAGGGTCGAGTTGGTGCTCTCGGGCGCGGCGATCGGGGTGAGCGATACCGCTTACTCGGGAACCCCCGCGCAACAACCGCAGAAGTAGTGTCGACGGCGCGGAAAACAGAAACAAAGATCAGATCGCGGCAGGTCGAATGTCCTCGGCGCGCTGCAGGATCTTTGAGACCGACCGCAGCACATGCTCCCGTGAATCGGCGGTGACAAAGCAGGTGCCGTCGATATCAGGCCGAGTCCGGCCAATCTGCAAAATAGGCGTGTCCGGGAAGTAGTGGCGCACCGTGAGCCCAATTGCTTTCTTCATCCGCGGCTCTACGCCATCCCCCACCAGGATCATATCGAAGCTACCGGAGTTGCAGGCTTGCTCCACTTCTTTGAGGCTGCTGGCGGCACTCACCCGATAGCCGGCACGTGCGAGCCATTGCTCGCGCAGCCGGAGCGCAGCGTCTGTGGCGACGACCAACAACAAGGAGGCTTCTGGGATCGGATGCATGGTAGACACTTGCCCGAGAACTGAGGGCAGGTAACACTCTAAATGGCTTTCTGATTCTGGGACACATAAATCTTTTTAGGTCATAGTTATCAATAACTTACGGTGAGATAATTGGCCGCTCGGCTCCCCGACGCGTGGCTTTAGTTGCCGGCAAAGAGCCGAGCTTGGCCTTCGCTCGTTGGTACTTTAATGGGGTACCAGCCGCTCGAGAAGGTGTTTCCCGCCCTTGGTTCAGCTCACCAAACAAGACGTTACCTCGGTCACCTTTCTGACTTCGCTGCCAAAGCTTATGATCTGTTCATCTGTGCCAGCCGCGCTCGGGATGCATATCATCCGTTCACCGGACGCGGTGTCGAAGAGGGGTGGAGAAGGTGACCAAGAATTCCGGGAGGAGCCTGGCAAGTTCCCGATGGACGACCCTGAGGTTCGGCGCCCTTTTTCTGTTGGCTCTGGTTCCGATGATCAGTTCTGAACCGGCAAGCGCTCAGGACAACCGAAAAGTCAAAGTCAGCGTGCAGCCGACGTATCCCGAACTGGCTAAGAAGAACAACATTCACGGGACGGCCCGCGTGCAAGTGGTGGTTGCTCCTGACGGCAACGTGAAGGATGTTCGCATTCTGGGTGGCAGCCCGGTATTGGCACAGGCGGCCGTTGATGCCGTCAAGAAGTGGAAATACGAACCGGCCGCCGGCGAAAGTACCCTAATCCTAAAATTCGAGTTCACGCCCTAATCCGCAAGTTCCCGGCGAGATTTTTCTAATTGAGTCTTCGGTCTGGGTCGAGGTTTTCATCCAGGCCGTTTTTTTCGCCAGACCCAATAACTCCTCGCTTGAATTTCACCTTCGGTCGACCCACTTGCGCAATGATATGGCTTTATCATGAGCATGGGCGCCGGGGCTGAATTCTTATCCCAAAAGCGAGAACTATGAGCCAGACCATCGATAAGCCAATCACCCAAGAACAAACGACGGCCGTCGATCGCTACATTACTAACTTGCTGGTGCCATCCGATCCGGCGCTTGATGCCGCGCTCGCAGCTGGCGCTCGGGCGGGCATGCCCGCCATTAACGTGGCCCCCAACCAAGGAAAGCTCTTGCAGATCCTGGCCAAGGTGGTGGGTGCACGCAACATACTCGAGATCGGCACGCTGGCCGCCTACAGCACCATTTGGTTGGCTCGAGCCTTGCCCCCGGGCGGCCGCTTGATCACGCTCGAGGTCAACCCGCTGCACGCTAAGGTGGCCCGGGCCAACATCGCGCATGCCGGCTTGGAGAGAGTGGTCGAGCTGTGTCTGGGCCCGGCGCTGGAAACTTTAGCTCGCCTGGCGGCGGAGAATCGTGGTCCGTTCGATTTGATCTTCATCGACGCCGATAAGCCCAGCTACGCGGAATATCTTGGCTGGGCGCAGAAGCTTTCGCGGCGTGGGAGCCTGATTGTCGCCGACAATGTGGTGCGGAAAGGCGCCGTGGTCGACGCTGCTACCACCGATCCATTGGTCCAAGGAATCCGGCGCTTCAACGAACGGCTCGCTGCCGAACCAGGCATGAGCGCCACCGCTGTCCAGACCGTGGGGAGTAAAGGCTACGATGGATTCGCGTTGATTTTCGTTGAAGAAAGCCCCGGCGTGAACTCGCCTTAACGATCGGCACGTTGCCAGCGCTTCTCTAGGGGTCTTTGATCACCGATACCGCGCTAGGGGCAGAATCGGCAGACCTGATTTTTTCCAGATACTTACGGGAATTGAGCAAAGACCGCTCCAGGCTCGGATTGTAACCGGTCCACTCCGCGTCCGGCTCTCGCTGAAACTGGGCGCGCATGCTTTCGATCTTGGAGTCCAGGTCGTCGAGGTAGTGGAGCATCAGCGCTTCGGGAAACATGGGCTTCTTAGGGCTTCCGAACTCGTATTTGCCATGGTGGCTTATGATCAGATGCTCGATCAGGATCTTGTACTCGTCGGGAAAGCCCGGAAGCTGCGCCAGCTTCTGCTGCAGCATTTCCAGTTCGATGATCATGTGACCGAGAAGCTGGCCGCGCGTGGTGTAGGCAAAAAAACGCGTGAAGGTCAGCTCATGCACCTTGCCGATGTCGTGAAGAAAAGCTCCGGTGAGCAGCAGGTCCCGGTCGATCATCTCCGGGTAGTTGCGACAAGCCAGATCGCAAAGCTGAAAGAGAGAAACCACGTGGTCCAGCAATCCCCCAATAAAGGCGTGATGCAGTGACTTGGCAGCAGGCGCGCTCTTGTAGGCTCGTTCGATCACCGGGTCGGCCATGAAGGCCTGGATCAGCGCCTTGAGATGCGGGTCGCGGAAGCTGGCTACGAACTCGGTGAGAGTTTGCCAGAGGACGTCAATGTCCTTGGTGGTGCGCGGAAGATAATCGTCAAACTCCACTTCCGAGTCCTCGAGAGAACGGACCTTGTGCAGTGTGAGCTGGAATCGGCCGTTGAATTTGTTGACAAGGCCGCGAATCTTGATGAAGTCGTCCTGCTCGAAGCAGTCGATGTGCTCGGGCACGTTGTCCCACATCTTGGCTTCGATGTGGCCGGTACGGTCGGCCAGGGTCAGCGCCAGGTAAAGCTCTCCACTCTTTTTCGGCTTGGCCTGCTTGGATACCACCACGAACGACGAAGTGACCACCTGGTTTTCGAACCGTGCAGCCTCGGCGATATAGAAATCCTTCATGAAGTCTCTCAGAGATTGAATCTATCTTACTGTAGTTCCGGTCGGCGGCAAACCGCGGACCGCGGCTGCTACAGGGCAATCAGCGAGCCGGGAACAATTGTTCGCGTATGATGTTTGCCGAGGTGAAGACGCTTTGAACCCGCCTCCTTCCATCTTTCGCGTGAACGCCCACAATTCCGCCGTCGATTCGGAGAACAAGATTCACGACGACCGCATCGCTGTTGCGTACGGTTTCCGCGGCGGTTTAGTACCTGGCGTGACCATCTATGGCTACATGATTCCACCAATCCTCGAGCAGCTGGGGCAGGAGTGGATGGAGCACGGCGGCATCAACGTCCGCTTCGTTGCGCCGTGCTACGAAGGAGAGACTGTTGTGACGCGCTGCGACGGATCGGTGGTCACAGCCGAACGTGAAGATGGCTTTTTATACGCTTCCGGTGTGGTGACCATGAATGAATCCAAGGCCAGCGCCCCATCCGATGCCGAAGTTTGGGTGCGAGCGGTCTACCCGATTCATCCTCTGCCGGAGACGAGTCACCGGCCGTCGGCATCTTGTGAAACCATCGTGCCGGGGAAACTTCTAGGAACCCTTCGGCGAATGCTAGAGGCGCAGGATGCAGCCGCCTTCCCCGAGCGGCTCTTGTATTTAGCAAACGACATTCTCGTGCAGAACTTCAAGATGAGTCCCTGGCTGCACGCTGGCAGTGAAGTGCGCCATCATTGCGTACCGGCTCTCGGACGCGAGATCACGGTGACCGGTAAGATTCTGGAATGTTTCGAGCGCAAGAGACGTCGTTTCGCCGTGGCGGGCCTCAGCTTTTCTCAGAGCCACGGGCCAGGCTCGGGAGAGCTGCTGGCGAGTGTGCGCCACGCTTTCATATACGAGTTGGATCGGTAGCCATGCCACAGTCAGGGCAAGAGCATTTTTGGGTGGTATAATCAACGGGTCTTCCGCCGTTTTCTAACCTCAATTACCAAGATCGGCGGATTCCTTGTCGTCGGGACGTGGCTCAGCCTGGTAGAGCACTCGCTTGGGGTGCGAGGGGTCGGCAGTTCAAATCTGCCCGTCCCGACCATTTCCTTATTTCGTCCTTTTCCGATTGGGAGATCCTTCCTCGCCGTCACGGACGCACGCATCGGCGGTGCGAAGCGTCACTGCACCTCATGGCGGCAGAAGTCCGCGCAATCGGCTCCCGCTACAATCAGGCCGCAGCGACGCTTATGAGAGGTATTGCTTCGATGTCGTGAATTCTAGGGTGAGGGCAGACCTGCTGGGGCCATCAAGAACAGATCGGAGATTACGCGCCGGACTTAGGCGGAACATACTCTTTAGGTAGAGAAGACCCGGCGCCGAACAAGAAGGCTTCCATCTGCTCTACCAAGAACTGCTGGGCTTCGGGCTTCCAGGGTTGGAGACGATATTCGTTGAGCAGCATCTTGGAGTGTTCGCCCCACTGTCGCCAGGCTTCGGCGCTGATGCTGTCAAAAATCCGCTTACCCAGGGGAGTGTCAAACGGGGGCTCATCCAGGCCTGGTAGCTCGCGTCCAAGCTTCGCGCATTTCACCAAATGGGACATAGCTGCCGACACTCCTTGGCTGATAGCTCTTATTCTACCGGAAGGCGCGCAGTCGGGCTTAGCGACGGCGCTTCCCCTTGGTCGCAGGCGGCCTCTCTTCGACCACAGCAAACTGAATCTTGTGCTGCGCCTGGTCAATCCGGTCCACCAGCACGCGCACCTGATCGCCGATGGAGTATGCCTTCCGGGTGCGGTCTCCGATAATCTGGCGGGTGTTCTCGCGGTAGGTGTAGAGATCGCCCTCTAGCGAAGTCAGCGGCACCAGGCCTTCGATGAACAGGTCCACGAGTTCGACGAAAAACCCAAACTTGGTGACGCTCACGATTAGGCCCGCAAATTCTTCTCCCAGCCGCTCCTGCATGAACTTGGCCTTCTTCCATTCCAGCAGCTCGCGCTCAGCGTCGTCGGCTGCGCGTTCGGTCTGGCTGGAAGACTCGGCAATGTCGTGCAGAGTCTCCTCGGAGATGGGTCCGCCCATCGGCCTAGGCTTGGCGGTGCTCTTTTCTGCGCGCTTGGACCAGGGCGAGGGGCTGGTTTGACCAAGTGCCGATGATTCCCCCGGTTGAAGCGCTCGAGCTCCATCGAGATGATCTCCTTCCCGCAGCACATCCTTGAGGATGCGGTGGACGATCAAATCCGGATAGCGCCGGATCGGCGAAGTGAAGTGCGTATAGACCGGAGCAGCCAGCGCAAAGTGGCCTTCGTTGACTTCTGAATAGCGCGCTTGCTTCAATGAACGCAGCATAAGGTAAGAGAGGATGCGCTCTTCTGGCTTTCCGGCGATCTTCTCTGTGAGCTTCTGGTACATACGCGGGGTTACGTGGACCTCTTCTGGCACCTCCAGCATCGGCGGACGACGGCCGCTACCGTAGTGGGCGCGTTTTTCCGAGCGCATCTGCACGCGCTTGATCGGCAACGCGCCGACACCCAGCGAGTAGCCAAAGCTCGCCGCGATGGTTTCAAATTCGTAAATGCGCTTGGGGGCGGGCTTCTCATGAATCCGGTAGAGGCTGGCGACGCGCTGTTCCAGATGTCCGGCCACGGTTTCGTTCGCTGCCAGCATGAACTCTTCAATCAGCCGATGCGCCCAGTTGCGCTCGGAGGGCGAGATACTTTTCATCAGCCCCCAATCGTCGAACTCAATGACCGGCTCAGGCAGGTCAAAGTCGATGGAGCCGCGCTTCACGCGCTTGCGGTTCAGGATCTGCGCCAACTCGTACATCAGCTCAAAGTTCGCCGCGAGCGGGCCGCCGTAGCGCCGGCGCAGACTGGCATCGCCCTCGATGATGGCGTTGACGTCGGTGTAGGTCATGCGCTCGGCCGAACGGATCACGCCCTCGCCGAGCTCGTAACTTCTAATGTCGCCCTGGGCGTCGATATTCATCACGCAGGACAGAACCAGGCGGTCGATCTCCGGACGCAGGCTGCAGATGTCGGTGGAAAGTTCGAGCGGTAACATGGGTACTGCTCGATCGGGAAAGTAAACCGAGGTCCCCCGCAGCCGGGCTTCTTCATCAATGGCCGAACCATCTTCAACGTAGTGGGCGACGTCAGCGATATGGACATGCAGCTCATAGTTTCCGCCGGCCAAACGGCGAACCAGGACCGCATCGTCGAAGTCGCGTGCCGTCTCCCCGTCGATGGTGACAATGGCCAGGTCGCGGTAGTCCTGGCGGCCATCCAGTTCTCCCCCATCTATGACTGGGCTGACGGCCTGTGCCTCTTTCAGAACCTCGTCGGGGAAAAGGTGCCGGATGTGGTGCTTGCGGACGATAATCTCCACGTCGACGCCGAAATCGTCTTCGTGCCCCAGAATCTCCACGATGCGCCCGCGGGGCTGCTCGGTGGCTGAGGGCCACTGGTTGATCTCGACTTCAACCACCATGCCTTCGAGATCCTCATCCGAGCGCCGTCGAACCTCTTCGCCCAGGACGCGGTGACGGCTCTTACGCCGCGACCTCCCTGGCGTGGGAGCCGACTGGACCTCGGCTCTGGAGTCCCGATCTGGCGGAGAGGGTCGGCGTTCCTCGTCGCCCTCCCGGGAACGTTCCATTCCCGGCGGAATGATGATCTCGACGGTGAGATTTTCGTCACTGGGCGTGACGTAGTTGTGCCGATTTCCGTAGTGGAACTTGCCGACCACCCGCTGCTGCTGGCGGTCGAGCACGCGGAGAATATGGCCTTCAGCCCGGCCGTCGGGCCGTAGCTGGCCCAGTTCCACCAGAACCAGGTCGCCATGCATGGCACTACCGATCGCCGGAGGGGGGATAAAGATGTCGCCGGCCAGCTTGCCTTGGGCGCGTGCGGGAAGGGAATCCGGATCGGGTATGACGAAGCCGTAGCCGTCGCGATGCATGCGCAGGCGTCCCGTTACCAGGTCTCGGCTGGAAACGGCACTCGGCAGGCTCCAGCGCTCTTTGCCGATTGCTACCAGCTTGCGGCGGCGTGTCATATCGCGCAGAAGGTCGTCCAACTGGCGTCGCTGCGGGCCCTTTAGCGCCAGATCATGGACAATTTGCTTGAACCCAGCTATGTGGCGGGGCTGTTTGCCGATGTAGTGAAGGACTTCCTTTTCGGTAATCACCTGGGCTTAACCCATACTAAGCGCGAATGGTCTTTTTTTCTAAGTGACTCACCCGATACGACAAATTCACACGCTGCGGGAATAATTACACACGAAAGCGCTGACCGCAGGTTGTTCGGCGAGACCCGGGTGGACGCCGCGAACCCGCGTCAATTCAGCAGTTTCGCGAGGGGAGCGAGGCGGCACCAGCTTTGGCCAACGACGTGCCAGTGCACTACCTCGGTATTCCAATCCACTGAGTTCGTTGTCAGCAGACGGCGAAGAGCTGGCTGTGTGCTGGAGTGAAGATTACGTGAAAGGATGTAACCGCAAATGTGGAAGCCCGCTAGTTCGCCCAGTCCTGCTCAAAAGCCCACCACTACTACACCACCGAAACCAATTGCCCCGGAGGCGGAGAAGCCTGTTATGACTACCAGCAATTTCCCTATTGAGCCGACGCCCGCAGCGGCGCCGCGCAATGCCGTTCTTAACAACCAGGAGCAAGCGACCATCGGCAAGTCATTGGTGATCAAGGGAGAAGTCACCGGCTCGGAGTCGCTCTACATCGACGGCCGCGTGGAAGGCGCCATCAATCTCCCCGGCAACCGGGTGACGGTCGGTCGCAACGGCGCGGTTCAGGCCAACATCAACGCCAAGGAAGTTGTGATCCTGGGCAAAGTGAAAGGCAACATTGCAGCCAGCGACCGTGTGGACATCCGTAATGAAGGGTCGCTTACCGGCGACGTTGTCTGCCAGCGCATCAGCATTGAAGACGGTGCGTACTTCAAGGGTGGTATCGACATCCGCAAGCCCGGCATGAAGGACATGAACGGCGCGGCCAAAGGCGAGCCAGTGCAGACCGAATCGCAGACCTCCACTGCCAGCGCCTAGCTTCAACGGTGTTTTTCGCTGGTAAGGTGCAATCGTAAAAGCCCGAGCGCACACGGCGCAGTTTGCAAGCGATGGCTGGTTCCTTGCGGCTTTTTTGTAAGTCGACGGCCAATCCTTATCCGAGGCCAGTTTTTTGCAGTTGACGGGTGGGTGCTTCCTCAGGGAAGCACCCCTCGATATTGGTGTAACGGCGGTCCCCATGGTGAACAAACTCCTCCAGATATTGTCCATCCGCTGCTCGCACAAGAAACTGTCCCAGCCGTTTGCGGCATCGCCCTCCGCGCCGCGCCGGGCCGGATCGAACTGGGACACCCCTTCAGCCCCCTCGGCTCACTATGTTGTGTGTCTAGATTGTGGACGAAAGTTCGAGTACGACTGGTCCAAGATGCGCATGATGGGCCGGTAATTCCGACTCTCAAAGTCCTGAGCGGGGTTGGGGAGGGAATCGCTCTGCAGCCCGGGCCAATCTTCTTACCAGCGTTGCCCCCTGATCAATCCCCAACACTGTGGTCAACCCCAGATAAGCCAGCCCGTAAGGAATCAGCACCACGAGGGCTGTGATGGTCGGCCGACGTGTGTGCACAAGCAGCCGGATGGCCCAAGCCAAGACGGCCGAGATCCCGGCCGCCGTCCATAGACGCAAGAAATAAGCGGCAGGGAACTCGGTCTGCCCAATACGCTGATTCATGCCCCGGCGCAGCAACAGAAACTCGACCCAAGCGGCAAATCCAGCGGTAGCTGAAAGCCCAATGGCTCCGTAGCGGGGGTCGATCCCCGCTAGGCGAGGGATCGGCAGCGCGAAGAGATAGCCCAGCATCATCGTCATGATGACGCGGACGACAGCGAATCGCAAGGGTGTCCGCGTGTCGCGAAGCGCCCAGTACGCGGAAGCATAAAGGCGTCCCACGGTCTGGGCTACCAGCCCGATCGCCGAGCCAGCTAGGATGCCCCAAACATAGATGGTGTTGGCGCGAGTAAACTGTCCTCTCTGGTAGATGGCACCTGCGACCACGTCCCCCAAGGCGAGCAAGGCGACGGCGGAAGGAACCACAAAGAACCCGATGCGCCGTGTACTGTCAGCGATCCTCTTCCGCAGAGCGGCAGCCACCTGATTCTCGTCGCCCAAGGTTCTGGACATAGCGGGAAGCTCAGCCACTGAGACCGACATCCCGAACAGGCTCACCGGAAGCAAAGCGATGGTTTGCGCCGACGACAGAGCTGCGACGGCGCTGGTCGGCAGAAAGCTGGCGATGATCGTGTCGACTGTGGCGCTCAATTGCACCACTCCACGGCTCACGAAAGCGGGAATAAAGTTGCGCACCACGGTGCGCACGTTCTCGCCGAGCGAACGCAAGGCCCAACGGATGACTGGCACAAGGCCGAGGACCACCGGAATTTGAATCAGCACCTGCAACGCATTGCCTGCGACTGAGGCCCAGGCCGTGTACACGGCCAGACGGGGCAGGTCAACGCGATCTCCAAATGCTACGAGCACGGTGATCTGGGCTATGTTCCAGGCCACCGAAGAGACGTAGGAGAGAAAGAACTTCCCGTGACTGTTCAGAATCCCCAGGCACCAGGCGGAGAGTACCAGGAGGCCGATCCCGGGAAAGAAGATGCGGACCAACTGTATGGTGAGACGGCGGGTCTCGCCATGAAACCCAGGTGCGATCACGTCGATCAGCCAGGGAGTTGCCAAGACGCCGACCAGCACCAGCAGAGAGATGGTCAAGCTCAGCAGAGAGAATATTGCGCCCGCTACTCGGCCTGCCTCGTTCCGATCCTGTTGCGCGACCAGCTTGGCATAGACCGGTATGAAAGAAGCTGAGAGCACGCCCTCCCCGAACAGATTCTGCAGGGCGTTGGGGATGCGCAAGGCTGCGCGGAAGGCGTCGGCCACGGCGGAGATGCCGAAGAAATAGCCGAATATGCTTTCACGAACCAGCCCGGAGATACGGCTCAGAAGAATCGCCGTGGCCACCAGAAAAGCCGACTTGCCAATGCTTGGTTGCGCCGGCTTGGACTGGTTCGCGAAGGATGTCATCTGTCTGGTGAGTGTGGCACAGCTTGAAGGAGGGTGCAAATATCGCTTAAGGCGTCCGGCAAGCGGGGATGCGGAGTCAGATCAATCGTCACGAGCCCTTCAAACCGCGAGCCCCCGCAACTTTTCGGCAAAACCCGCGTCCCCTTCGCCAAACGGTCTGGTCATGACTTTTTGCCGGGGCACACCAAGACTGCCGAAAAGGGGACGGCCGCGAGTGCGATCCGCCGCATCATAAAATCTTTCTGGCCTCGCCGATGGCGTACAACCACGCCCCCCGAGGGTGTATCGTCTTACAAATATGATCGCTCGATATCGTCTACTTTTACTTGCGTTCGTATGTTTTTTTGTGATGGTTCTTGCGGCTGAGGCTCAGAATCAGCCTCAATCCCCAGTCGCGACCGTCGGCCAGTCCGCGATCGGAGAACTTCCGCCCACCAATGATCCCAAGGAGATCATCCGCCGATCGGTGGAGATGGACCACCACAACTGGGAGCTTGCCCAGAGCTACACTTGCCAGCAGCGGGAAGTGGAGAAGCAACTGGGCAAGCACGGCGAGGTCAAGTCGACGGAGATTCGGACCTACGACGTTAACTTCTACTACGGTGACGAATACTCGCGTCTGATCCAGAAGAATGACCAGCCGCTCTCGGCGGATGAAAAGAAAAAGGAAGACGAGAAACTGGAAAAATTCCTAGCCAAGCGTCGCAGCCGCAGCGATGACGAGCAACAGAAAGAATGGAGCAAGCGAAAAAAGGAAAGAGAACAGGAGCGAGCCTTTATTCGCGACATGGTTAACGCCTACGATTTCAAGCTGGCGGGCGAGGAAAAAGTCGATGGCGCCGACACCTGGGTGATCGAGGCCACGCCGCGGAAAGACTTTCACCCCACGCAGCCACACGCCGACGTCCTGTCCAAGATCAAAGGCAGGGTCTGGATCGAAAAGAAGGAATACAACTGGGTGAAGGCTGAAGCTGAATCCATGGATACTATCTCTTTTGGGCTCTTCATGGTCCGGGTCCATCCCGGAACTCGCTTCAGCTTTGAACAGATTCACTTGAACGACGAAGTCTGGCTCGTGCGGCGTTTCTACCTGAATGGCGGCGTCCGCATCGCGTTGCTGAAGAACATGTCCGGAGAGCAGGAAGACACCTTCTTCAACTACAAGAAGTTCTCGACCACCACACACATCCTGCCCGGAGTTCGAGAAGTGCCGTCCGATCCACCGCCGAAATAACCCTTGGCTATGCTTGGATCCGAAACACCACGGGCGCCTTATGGCGCCCGTGGTGATTCAGGAGGAGGAATGAGCTATTGGTTGACAGGGATCTTGATGATCTTCTTCTGAATGGCGTAGGTGACGAGCTGCGCTTTGTTGTGGATGTCGAGTTTGCGCATCAGGTTGAACTTGTGCGCTTCCACGGTCTTGACGCTGAGGCCCAGAATCACGGCTATCTCCTTAACCGAGTTGCCTTCCGCGAGCAGCTTCAGGATCTCGCGTTCGCGCGGCGTCAACGTCGAAATGCGCGGGCGCATGCGTGTGTCGCGCACGCGGGAGCGAAAGTCCTCGACCAGCTTGCCCAGCACTTGCGAGCTTAAGTACTTGCCTCCCTTGTACACGTCGCGCACCGCCGTCAGCAGTTGTGGCGCCGGCGTGTCCTTGAGTACGTAACCGGAGGCGCCGACTTCCAGGCACTGCACCAGGTAGTCCTCATCCTCATACATGGTGAGAAAAAGGACTTTTGTTTCGATCCGGATTTTTTTGATCTGGCGGGCCGATTCGAACGAGGAAAGGCCGGGCATGCCAATGTCCATCAGCACGATGTCGGGGCGGAGTTCGCGAGCTTTCTCCACGGCCTCGCCGCCATCGGAGGCTTCGCCTACGACTTCGAAATCGCTTTCCGTTTCCAGCAGCCGCCGTACGCCCTGGCGAAACAGCGTGTGATCATCTACGAGCAAGCATTTAATCTTCGGCATGGGAGAGTTCCTCTCAAAACTTTCAAACTTTAGTTAGGCCGGGCGGCGGCATGCGCCGCAGCCCCCACCGGTGCGTGTTCCAGCTGCGGCACGGCCTCGCCCGCCGGCACACTTATTTCGATGCGCGTTCCCTTACCTTTGGTGGATACTACCTTCGACGTCCCGCCCAGCATCGCAATCCGTTCCTTGATGCCGGCCAGACCAAACGATTGGTTGCGCGGATTGGCGCGGCTGTGAATCCCGATCCCATCGTCTTCCACCACTACGTGGACCATCTGCTGCTCTCGCGTGACTTGTACATTGACGTTGCGCGCCTGAGCGTGCTTGGCCACATTGTGGAGCGCTTCCTGTACCACGCGATAAATGGCCTGTTCGGCGCCGGGGGTCAGCCGTCCGACGTTCTCTCGGATCAGCACCCGCCCTTTGACTCCGGTGGTCTTGCTCAGATGCTTGACTTCTTTGCGGATCGCAGCCACCAGTCCAAGTTCTTGTAACACCAGCGGGGAGAGCTTGCCAATAATCCTTCGGATACCCTCGATGGTGCGGTCGACCACAGCCACGGTTTCGCGAATCTTAGCGCGCGAGCTGCGCGCGGTCATGCTGGTTTCCATCATGCCCAGGTAAAGCCGGATGACCATGAGTGCCTGGCCGGTTTCGTCGTGCAGTTCGCGGCTAATGCGTTTGCGTTCTTCTTCCTGGACCCGCAGAAGATGGGCTGACAGTTCAGCGATTTTCTGTTCGCGCTCTCGCAAGGCATCGGTCATGCGCGCGCGTTCTATCGCGAGGGCAGTGCGGTCGCCGATCGCGCGCATCAGTTCGCGCTCGGTCGGCAACCATTCGTAAGGTTTGGGAAATCCGATGACCAGCACTCCGATCGACTCGCCTTCGGTTTTCAAAGGTACGCCCCACAGCGACCTGGCGGGCGAACGCACGATGGGGGTGAAGGGATCGCCTTCTACCTTGGTGTCTAAAACCATGTCTGGCTCGCCCACTGCGGCTATCTTGCCGGCAAAGCCGGCACCAAAGGCGATGCGGAAGTTCTCGGGCAGCGCGACCTCGGGCCCAACACAAGCGGAAACTTTCAGAAAATCACACTCGCCCTCGCGAAGCAGGAGCGCTCCCATGGACGCCTGGAAAGTGTGGGTCGTGATATCCAACACTCGTTGCAACAGCATGCCGAGGTCGCATGCGCCCAGTTCCGCGTCAAGAATGGAGAGCAGCGCCTGCGACTCCAACGTCTGCCTGTCAAAGTAGGCGCCGGAAACGATGACGAAGGAAACCGAAGAGAGCATCTCCAGGGCTGCCTTGGCTTCGGCTTCTCGCTCCGGGAAAAGTCCTGATAGATACGGATCGCAAGAGAGCAGATACAGTTCCAGAGAACGGGCGACAGCGCGTGTGTCCACTTGCAGCTTGGATAAGCGTGTTCCGAAATACTGCAGGTTCTCACGGAACCCTGGAAAATCATCGTGGCAGAAATAAGAACAGCCGGCGGCGAGGGTCAATCGCTCCAGGGCGGCTAGGGTTCGGCCATCGAATCCGAACTCCGCTGCCAACTTGCCGCGCCAATAGTTTGTGATGTCGGGGAAATATGGTTCCAGGGCCCGGGCGACTTCGACGATCAGTTCGCGGGAAGACTCTTTAAACGGCGGTACTCCGCTAACGGATGATTCCTGAGGCATGAAGTAAAAAGCTCTTCTATAACGCCTGTCGGTTTACCGTCTGATAAACAGCTGCAGGCATTCCTTATAAGGTATTTTACCCCGGCAAATCCGTAATGTGAACCAAACAGTTAGTAGTTTACTAGTTAGCAGAGAAATACCTTAGACCGGGTTAAGGCAGGAAGGTGGTCGCCTAAACGCTGACCGAGACCCCACGGGGTGCCCCTCGGGCGCTCGATTCATCGGCCAGGGTCTGGCGGAAGTAATCGAGCGAGAGCTGGAGACCAGTCTCCAGGTTGACCTTCGGCTGCCAACCCAGGGATTGCCGGGCCCGAGTGATGTCGGGCCGGCGCTGCTGCGGGTCATCTTCTGGCAAGGCCTGATAGGTAAGGGGACTCTTAGAACCGGTAACCTTGAGCACCAGCCCAGCACAGTCCAAAATCGTGAACTCATCGGAGTTGCCGATGTTGACCGGCTCGTGGACTTCCGACCATGCCAGCCGAACAATGCCGTCGACCTCGTCACTTACGTAGCAGAAACTGCGAGTCTGGGTTCCTTTGCCGTAGATGGTGAGGGGCTCGTCGCGCAGGGCCTGCTTCATGAAGTTGGAGATCACCCGGCCATCATTGACCTGAAGCCGCGGCCCGTAGGTATTGAAGATGCGCACGATGCGCGTATTCACCTTGTGATAACGATGGTAGGCCATGGTCGCGGCCTCGGCAAAACGCTTGGATTCGTCATATACCGACCGTGGTCCGATCGGGTTCACGTTTCCCCAATAAGTCTCCTTCTGCGGGTGCTGCTGAGGATCGCCGTAGCATTCCGAGGTCGAGGCGAGCAAATATCGGGCCTTGTACTTCCGCGCTAATTCCAGTGCGTGGAACGAGCCCAGGGAGCCGACTTGGAGGGTCTCAATGCCGTGCTGCATATAATCTACCGGGCTGGCAGGAGAGGCCAAATGGAAGATGTAATCCACAGGCCCGACGTCGTAGGGCCGATTTACATCCTGCTCCACCAGTTCAAAGCGCGGTTCATTCTTTAGATGAACGAGATTGCGCCTGCTGCCGGTGATGAAGTTGTCCACACAGACCACGTGATGGCCTTGGCCCAGCAGAGCATCGCACAGGTGAGAACCGATAAAACCTGCGCCGCCCGTTACCAGCAAACGCATAAGAACTCCTTCTCAGCAAATTGAATTGTACAACTCCGGGTTTCGTCCATGCGCGCGACCACGAGATCTCAATTGCCGGCTGCGTGAATGTAACCAGGGCGACTGCTGCTGTCGCCGCGGCAATGCCCAATCCCCTGCTCGATGTCGGTCCCTTCCTCGTAGTCATTCCAGGTGACGATGAGCAAGAAAGGCTCCGAATTGCTGGTCGGGTAGGAGTGGCGGAAGATCTTCAGCGTCTCCTCAAACGTCTTTCCGCAGCGATACGCCATGTGTCGGTTCCGGCTCCAAGATGCTCGTGTGTCGTCAAAACCAGGCCAGACTGCGCCAACCACGAGCTTGTGGGGGTAGTGGTCGGTCATGTTCCGATAAAAGTATTCCAGATAGTCCTCGCCATAATGGCTCCCGTTGTGTGCCCAGCCGCTCTGTCCGGGCTGAACCCAGGCGTAAAACCCATCGAAGGCGTCAGGATACTTGGCGCTTTGATCCTTGTAGATGAGAAGCGGAGGATCCGACCAGGACTGCGTGAGCTGTCGGATGCGATTCCAGTCCGTCGACGCATCCTTGGGGAAAATGAAGATGACCGGACGCCCGTTGTAACGCAGGTAGGCCGAGCGCGAGGCACCAGCGCCAGGACTGATATAGCGGTCGTAGAGGTACTGCAGATCGACGATCACGGCGTCGGTCCCGTAGCCAGGGTGGTCTACCGCCTCATCGTACTGGACAGCGATTTTGAAATTGTTCTCTGCCGAAGCCTGTTGCAACATGGCATAAGTCTGATCTTCGAACTGTTTGCGAGGCCCGTACCAGTTCACGACAAACCCGCTGATGTTCAACTCCTTGGCGCGCGCAATCTGCTGCCGTAGTACCCCGGGATCGTGACACGTGTAACCGACTTCGATGTGCTCGCCGTTGCCGAACCATGGCTGGTAAATGGCTAGCAATGCCGGTCCGGTGGGCGCAGGTACTTGCATCAGGGACTCTTTGGGGCTGGGGCGGGCGCAACCAGCCATCAACAATAGAGGTACCAGGGTTCCCGCGTATGGCAGCAATCGTGACAATTGAGTTTCGGTCCCGTATGTTGGATGAAGAAGCAGCAGCTCGCGTTGGCAGGCAGAGTGGTCGAGGATCGGATCCAAAAAAAACCTCCTGCCACACGGGCAGGAGGACAAGGGTTTAAGGATGATTCTCGATGCGATTTAGAGCGGGGGATGAGCTGGTTTATCCGTGGCGGCTCCAGGGTCGGTCGACTGTGCCGGAGCAGCGGTAGCCGCTGAGGTCTCGCCTGAAACTGGTGTTCCCGCAGAACTCGTGGTTCCCAGGCTGTTCTTCATCAGGCTGATTTCCACGCGACCGCCGCGAGCCCGTTGCAGCTTGCCGTCTTCGGTCGAGAGCGGGGCGTTCCCCATGCCCACGGTGTAAATGCGATAGACGGGAACGTCATGGTTCAGCACCAGGTAGCGAACCACCATCTGCGCCATTTCGCGCGAATTCTCGATGGCTGTTCCGCCGGTACCGGGCGAGAAGCCCTGAACTTCTAGGATGTATCCCTTCTGGCCTTTCAGAGAGGTAGCGATCTGATCCAGCGCGTCTTTGGCGTTCTTGCTGAGGACCGCTTGGCCGGGACGGAAGCGAATCTCAGCCTGCGTCACCGCTTGATACTGATCCAGTTTAGCGACCGTGGACTCCACGCTGGTCACTCGCGTAGTGGCCGACTGCGCGGTCTGCTGAGCCTGATCGGCGCGATTTCCGGCATCGACGGCGTGAGTGTCGGCGTCAGTGGCCTTGCTCATGGCGTTGCGGATGCCTTCGGTCGCGCGCGCGTCCACTTCGGCAATCATCCGCGAGTTCTTCGCGGTGAGCTCATCGAGCTCATTGACGCGGCCGCGGATCGGATCCAGCTGGCGATTCACGTACTTCTTGCGAGCAAAGGGATTCATTTTGCCCCAGAAGCCTTCGTGACGCTCATACTTCAGCGGGTCTTTGCCGGTGGCGGGCTGGTCGGCCGTCTGCGCCTGGGCCTGGGCCTGCGCCTGAGTCTGCGCTTGCGGCTGATCTGTTGGGTTGCTTGACTGAGCTTGCTGTGCCGCAACGGGAATCGTCAAAAGCGCAGCCATCGAGAGCGACAGTAGGTACTTGTTCATTTCAGGAACTCCTCCGAACCGGGGGTTGTTCGGGCCTCGGAGCGCTCAGGACAGGAATAAGAGCCCGTCCGATGGCCTTGGAACGCTTGCACTCTAGGCTAATACATTCTGAATGCCAAACTGCCGACCCTTTCCTATAATTTTTGCCTTGTGTTTTCAGCTACTTAGGGCCGGTGCTCGGGAGCGCGGCGCAGATGCAGGTAAAATTTCCCACCCTGCTAAAGCAAAATCGCAGCAAGAGGCTCACACTGTGGCTCGTTTGGCCGGCGGCGAACAAAACCGATGGTGCTGTTCGAGAATGTAGTTGTCCGTCATACCTGCCAGATAATCACACACCACCCGGTAGGCGGGTTCCCGGCTCAGTTTTTCCTGGTAGCCAGATGGCAGTTCGCCCGGAAATCGCAGAAAGAATTCGAAGAGCTCGGAGATCACATGCTCGGCCTGTGCTTTCTCCGGCTTGAGTTCGGCGCTCAAGTAGACATTCTGGAAGAGGAAGTCGCGAATCTCGCGCTGCTCGCGTTCAACCTGGGGACTGAAGCTGAACAGCCGGGTAGGGAAACGCCGGACAGCGTCAACGGACTGCACTCCGGATTCCTCGATCCGCTTCTGGCTGGTGGCGATCAGATCGCTGACCAGATGATCCAGGACTGCCTTGAGTGTTTCGTTGAACTTCAGTTTCTCCGGTGCGCCGAGATGCAGCCCATGACGTGCAGCCTCGGCATGGAGGCGCGCAAACACCGGCACACCATCCGACACCTGCTCGCGGGTGAGGATGTTCGCCTCTACGCCATCGTCGAGGTCGGCCGTGCTGTAGGCGATCTCGTCGGTGATGTCGATCAACTGCGCTTCAAGCGGCGGGCGCAACTCGGGCAAATACTCGTCAAGGTACGCAGGGCCCGCGGGGTCAGGATCGCCGGAATGTTTGACGATGCCCTCGCGCACCTCGAAGGTGAGGTTGAGACCAGGAAAGGCCGCATAGCGCTGTTCGAACTGCTCCACGATGCGCAGCGCATGCAAGTTGTGCTCAAAACGATCGCCGTGGCGCTGCATGAGGGTGTCCATAGTGCGTTCGCCGGTGTGGCCGAAGGGGGGATGGCCGACGTCGTGGACTAGAGCCAGCGCCTCGACCAGATCCTCGTTGAGTCCCAGGACTGCCGCAATCGTTCGTGAAATCTGCGCGACCTCGATGGTGTGGGTCAGCCGGTTGCGAAAATGATCGGAATAGCGGCGGGTAAAGACCTGGGTCTTGTTCTCCAAACGCCGGAAGGCTCGCGAGTGCACCACCCGGTCGCGATCCCGCTGGAACGCGTTGCGGTAGGGATGGCTGGGTTCAGGATAGCGGCGACCCCGGCTATCTTCCGCGCGTAACCCGTAGCGAGCGAGCATGTCGTCAGTCTAATCGAGGTGGTAACAACGTTGCACGGAACTAATCGCCGATTTGCTAATTGCTGCTTACTGCTTCTGTTGCGCCAGCTTAACCTTAGCCGTCTCCAGTTTTTTTTGTACCCGACTCACGTCCTGCTGGTCAACGTCGCCAGCGACGGATTTGTTCCACTCATCGAGGGCCCGCTCCCAGTGGACGGTTGCCAGCTTGAGCTTGCCAGTCTTGGCATACAGTTCGCCCAGATGGTCCTGGATGGTGGCGTCATTCGGAGTCTTTTCCGCGGCGCGACGCAGGTTGTCTTCAGCCTCGTCGTAGTTGCCGAGCTTGAAATAGACCCAGCCGAGTGAGTCCAGATAGGCGCCGTTCTGAGGATCCAACTCCACGGCACGCTTGATCATGACCAGTGCTTCTTCCAGATGCATGCCGTGATCAGCCATCATGTATCCCAGATAATTCAAGGTCATTCCGTTATTTGGATCCTGCTTCAATACCTGACGAAAAGCCTGTTCCGCCTGGTCGTATTTCTTCTGTCGCTCGTAGAGCGCACCTTGCGCGAACTCGACGTAGCCCTTTTCTTCCGGCCGGGCGGCGAGCTTATCTGCTTCGACCAACGCGTCTTCGGCTTCTTTCCAGCGCTTTAAACGGGCGTAAATGTTGGAGAGGAAAACGTAGGTATCGCGGTCTTCGGCGTTGCCTTTGAGCGCGGACTTGGCCAAGTTCACTCCCTGATCGCCTTTCCCGTCATCGGCCATCTGCAGAGCCAACGTCAGCTTCAAGTTCTTGTCTTCAGGATATTTCTTTACAGCTTCCTGAGCGGTTTGGCTGGCCTCCGCCCACTGCTTTTGATCGCGATAAACGTCGATGACTTCCTGGTATCCGCGCGCACCTTCATCGCTGCCCAGATCGACCATCTTTTGGAAAGACTCAAGGGCCTGCTGCGGACGCCCGGTCTCCTTGTAGATGTTGCCCAGGCGATCGAGAAACAAGGCACGGTTGTTACGTTCGCCGGCGCTGTAATTGCCATCGGGATTGGTGGAGCGGGTCACCAGCTTTTCTAGAATTGAGATCGCGTCGTCAAACTTACCTTGGGCTTCGAGAACGATGGCTTCTTCATACGGTATTTCCTGCGAATCCTGAGCCACCGACTCGGCCTTCTTCAAGCTCTCCAGCGCTTCGTCAAACTTGCCCATGCGCCGGTAGATGCGCGAAACTTCCACGTCTGTCTGCCAATCCTGCTGATCCACGGACTGCACGCTCTTGTAGGCGTTGAGCGCGGCTTCCATCTGATTGTCGTTGGCCAGGTTCTGGGCCAGGCCGCGCAAAGCATCGATATTGTCTTTGTCGAGCGTCACCGCCCGCTGATACGCCGCCACCGCTTGCTTGTAATCGCGTTGCTGCTCGTAGGTTGAGCCCAAAGTCGCGTAGATCTTGCTGGTGCGGGCTGCTTCCGGGATGGAGTTCAACGTCTCGATCGCCCGCTGGCTGTTGCCTTCCTCGGCGTACAGCCGGGCTAGCTGCGTGACTCCTTCTTCCGACGTGGGCTCGAGTTGAAGGGCGGTCTTCAGTTCCGCCTCGGCTTTCGCGCCTTCCTTGTCGAGCCCGTAGAGCCCGCCCAGGACGAGATGATTGTCAACGTCCTTGGGCTCAATTCTCACCAAGGCTTCGTATTGCTCAATGGCCAGCTTCAACACCTCCCGCGATTGAGACCCGGATTGGGTATCGCCCAGCGAACGGAGATAAATTCGACCCAGGAGCTTGTGCGCTTCCACGCTATTTGGATCCCGCTGCAGGATCTCCTGAGCCTCCGTCACTGCGTCGCGGATGCGCCCGGTGCGGGTGTAGAGCTCGGCCAGCGCCGAATTCAGGTACTCCGACGAAGGATCCGCCGCAATGGCCAGCCGGTACTCTTCAATCGCCTTGGTTGCATATTCAGAGCGGCCATACATGGCCATCATCTCTTCGTACATGTGGGCCAGGGCGAAGTGGTAATAAGACGCCGCGTGGTCCGGCGGCTTGGTTTCGCCCGTGGCAGGCGTCGATTGAGGCGGTTTTGACTGGGCAGGTACTTTTTCCTGGGCCGAAAGCGTCAGTGGTGCAAGGCACAGCACAAGCGGAAGAAAGAGGTGTTTTCTTAGATCCATAGGAATAACCGAAATCAACCCCAATTGTTTGGATGCGAACGATGTTGACTGAGGAGTCCTCCCAAATATCAGTTCCAATTCTAGCTCTGGAATCCGCCGTTTCCGCACGGATAACAATTCTTAATCTAGTGACGGAAGTGACGCACGGAGGTCAACACCATTGCGAGCCCCAGCCGGTTGGCCGCTTCAATGACCTCAGGATCGCGCATCGAACCGCCCGGTTGGATGATAGCCGTGCTTCCGGCCCGCGCGATTTCTTCTACCCCATCGGGGAATGGGAAGAAAGCATCCGACGCCGCCACCGTACCCAGCAACGGTAAGATCGCTTTCATGGCTCCGATCTTGCACGAATCCACGCGGGACATTTGTCCCGCGCCCACACCCACGGTTTGACCGTCGCGGGCATAGACGATGGCGTTAGATTTCACGTGTTTGCACACCTTCCAAGCGAAAAGCATCGCCCGCATCTCTTCCGGAGTAGGCTGGCGCTTGCTGACGACTTTCAGGTCGGCCGGCGTTAGCGAGCGCACGTCGGCATCCTGTACCAGCATGCCACCGGAGACGTCCTTCATCACCCAGTGCCGCGGTCCGGCCTTCACCTCCACCAGGCGCAAATTCTTCTTGGCGGCAAACGCTTGTCGGGCCGCCGGGTCAAAGCCGGGGGCAGCAATGACCTCCACGAACAGCTTGGCCATCTCTTCCGCGGCAGCTCCGTCAATCACCCGGTTTACGCCGATTACCCCCCCGAACGCAGAAACCGGATCGGCTTCGAGCGCGCGCAAGTAGGCTTCGCGCAGAGTGGTGCCGATGGCGGTCCCGCTGGGATTGGTGTGCTTGATGATGGCGCAGACGGTCTCGCTGAACTCCTGGGCCAGGTCCCAGGCCGCCTGCAGATCCACGATATTGTTATAGGAGAGCTCTTTGCCCTGCAGCTGGCGGCTGTTGGCGACGCCGTTGGCAGTGCCGTCAGAGTACATGGCCGCGTGCTGGTGCGGGTTTTCGCCGTAGCGCAGGTCCATGACTTTTCTGAGGGAGAGCTGAACTTTTTCTGGTAAGCCATCCTTGGGCTCTTGCTCGCGGTTGAGATGGAATTGTTGGTCTTCGAGCGTGATGCCCGCGAGCGTCGCCGCAATGGCGCTGTCGTAGCCCGCGGTCTGTCGAAACGCCTTCTGGGCCAAACTCCAACGAGTGGGCAAGCTCAATTCTCCGTTTGAGGCCGCCATTTCGTTGGCGATCGACGTGTACTCGGCCGGCGAAGTCACGATCGCGACGTCGCGAAAGTTCTTTGCTGCCGAACGCACCATCGATGGCCCGCCGATATCGATGTTCTCAATCAGCTCGTCAAAATTCGCATCGGGCCTTGCCGCAGTCTTCTCGAAGGCGTAGAGGTTCACCACCACCATGTCGATGGGTTGGATTCCGTGTTCCTGGGCCGCGGCCACGTGTCCGGGATTGTCGCGAATATGAAGAATCCCGCCGTGGACTTTGGGGTGCAGCGTCTTGACCCGGCCGTCCATCATCTCCGGGTAGCCGGTGAGCTCGGAGATATCTCTCACCTTGACGCCGGAATCGCGCAGCAGCTTGGCGGTACCTCCGGTTGAGATCAGCTCGACGTTCAAACCAGCCAGCTGCTTGGCGAACTCAACCAGGCCGGTCTTGTCGGTGACACTGAGAATGGCACGCTGAATTTTCCCCACGATTGATACCTCGGCAAGACGGAAAGGACTAAAGAATAAAAGTAACAGAAAAGCATTGCCAGGATTGCCAGACAGGGTGATTGAACCACGGGGAACTCAGCAGGTCGTGTTGGTCGTTCCGAGTCGCGCGCTTGCCCCGCTAGCCTCTGCAATCTTCAATCTTCGGCAGTTAGGCCTTGGGCTTGGCTTTCAGCTTGACTTGTCCGTCCAATACCTCGACTGAGTATTCCACGGTCTCGCATTTGTATTCCTTGCGGAGCTGTGCGGTTTTTTGTTGGACGAACTTCCTAAAAGACTCGAGGTTGGCGCTGTCTTTTCCGCCGGCATTGCGGCGCGCTTCCGACAAGGCTTGGAACAGGGCTTCGACCTTCTGCGGTTCCGAGTCGATGTCGGCGACCGTGAAGATACCTTCTTTGCGGTGATGCTTCTTCGCCAATTCGGCTTCGTGCTGTTGTTCGTCACGCAAGCCCTGAATTCCCAAGATGGCGTCCTGGGGACGGCGGTAGCCCTCTTCCTTAATCTGGAGTTTTTGTTGCCACAGCGCGTTGTACAGAGCGTAACGTTGCTGGATAGTGTTGAAACGAAAACGCTGTCCGGAGTTGAGCCTGGTTCCGTCGGATAACTTCTTGAACTGCATCTTCACTTTCCATTCAATGTCTTGTGGAGGCTTCTTGGAGCCACCGCCAAAATAGATGTCGTACTCCACCTTCAGACGGCGCACCAGGTCTTCCAGCATGGAAAGTTCTTCATCAACGGCCACGCAAAAACTCCCCCCTCGACTCAAAAACGGGTGTTCACGAGCGGACTATACCACAGAAAGCAAAGGCCTGAAGTTGTTCCGAAGGACAGGCAGTGGATTGGGCTTTGGATTGCATCTAACCGATGAAATGAGTAAAAGTGTCTCTAAGCGCGTGAGCATCGTTATCGCCGACGACCACACCGTGCTGCGCGAGTCTCTTTCCGCGTTGCTGGCGACGCAGCCGGAGTTTGTGGTGCAGGGAATGGCCACCAACGGACAGGAGGCGCTCGCCCAGGTCCAGCAGCACACCCCTGACGTGCTGCTCCTGGATCTGTTTATGCCGGAGGGTGATGGCTTTGAGGTTCTACGCACGCTCGATCGCGCCGGCAACCGCGTTGCTTCCGTGGTCCTCACCGGATCAGACAGCGAACTTGATTACGCTCAGGCGGTGCGGCTAGGCGCTCGCGGCTTGGTCTTGAAGAGCGATGGACCGGAGAAACTGTTCGCTGCAATCCGCACCGTGGCCAACGGAGAGCTGGCATTCTCCGACGAACTGGCGCAACAGGTGCTGACCACCATGAGTGCGGAATCCAAGACTTCCACCGACGCGCTGGCCCGCCTTTCCGAGCGCGAGAGACAGATTGCTTACCACGTTTCCCGTGGCCTCAAGAACAAGGACATCGGCCAGGCGCTCAATATCAGCGAGAACACTGTGAAGCGCCATCTGCAAAGTATCTTCAGCAAGACCGGCTCGCGCGACCGTCTGGAGCTGGCGGTGCTGGCGCTGAGCGAAGCCAGCCGGGCGGCGTAAGAAGAAATCCGCACTGAGTACTCAGCGACGACACCGAGTCATCGGTACCGAGCCGTCGGATTCAGCAGACAAGTAGTGAGTACGCGCTCATCGGTCTGTTTGTTTGGCGGATTGCCGAATGCTGACGTCTTACCTTCCCGATCCTGCCGCCATCTTCTTTACCATCGCCAGGACAAGTTTCCGGTCGCTGTCATTCAGATTGAGCGTGTAGCGGCGAATCTGGTTCAGGAACCGAACCTCCTCTTCCGACAGCCGAGGCAGGCGTCGCGCAGCGCCATTGGTGGTGTTCTCGCCAAAGAATTGTCCGATCGGCAAATCCAGGGCGTGGGCAATCTTGGCCAGCGTATCTAGCGAAGGAATGGTGTGGCCGTTTTCAACCCGCGAGAGATAACAGCGCAAGAGCCCGGTACGCTTCTCGATGTCGCCTTGCGACATTCCTTTCTGTAGTCGATATGTCCGGATGGTCGCGCCAATATTCATGCAGAGGCCAGTTTTAGGGAATGTTTCATCTTTCGGGGTGGCTGAATAGTAATCAGAGCTGGATTATTGTGCAAGAACAATTTTTGCCACTAAAAGTACATGAATCCCGCAACTTAGGCCACGATGTGCTCGTTTCCACAGCCTTGCGGCGGAGGTGAAATTGCTAGTGGTTCGGATTTGAACTACGCAGCGCGGCGGGCGATGAGGCGGAATGTCCCCGCCGGGGAGACTGAGGCTCATAGTCGCCCTCTACCCGCATCAAGACGACAGTGTCTTTTTAGCAGCCGAGAGTGCAGCTAGCCCATGTACATGCCGCCGTTGACGTTGAGGACGTGACCGGTGATGTACGCGGCTTCTTCTGACGCCAAGAACGCCACGGCGTGGGCCACGTCGAGGTCCGTGCCGGCGCGTCCCAGCGGGATCATCTCGTTGGCCTTGGCCTTGAGTTCCGGAGTCAGGCCTTCGGTCATGGCGGTCTCGATGTATCCTGGCGCTACGGCATTGACGGTAATGTTGCGCGACGCCAACTCCCGCGCTACGGCCTTGGTGAAGCCGATCAGCCCGGCTTTCGAAGCCGAGTAGTTTGCCTGGCCTGCCTGTCCGGTCTCGCCGAAGACGCTGGTGATATTGATGACGCGTCCCCAGCGCTGGCGCAGCATGCCGCTGGTCACGGCTTGGGTACAGAAAAAAGCGCCGCTCAAATTGGTTTGGATTACCGAGTCCCAGTCGGCGCGCTTCATTCGCAGCAAGAGCATATCCTTGGTGATGCCGGCATTGTTGACCAGAATATCGATCTTCCCAAATCGCTCGATCGCCGCTTTGACTACGTTCTTTACCTCTTCTTCGTTGCCGACGTCCATGCGGAAGCTGGCTGCCAGGCCGCCACGGGCCTCGATCTCCTTGGTCACGGACGCCAGTTTTTCTTCTTGCCGCGCCGCCAACGCAATTTGGGCTCCTCCTGCAGCGAGCGCCAAGGCGCAGGCGCGTCCAATTCCCTGGGACGCTCCCGTGACCAGCGCGACTCGGCCCGAGACTCCTGCCATATGAAGATATTCTCCTTCGCCGAACCCCGACTGGAGATTATACCCAGCACAACTTGCCGCCAGCGTCCCGCCAGGCCAGCAAGGGCTCTACATGGCACTCCCTTGTTCCTCGGCCAGGGCGGGGCTTGTGACGGCATCGTTGCGGAACAGGAACTTCAGCAGCGGCGGCGCAGCCAGCGTGGTGGCTCCAGTCATAAAGACGACCAGAGCGTAGGTGGCTTCCGAGATCATCTTGCCCTCGAGGCCGACCAGCGCCACAATCAGCCCGACTTCGCCGCGCGGCACCATGCCTGTGCCCACCTTGGTCGCGGTCTTCCAGCCGAGGTGCAGGACGGGGAGCCCGCAGCCCAGAAGCTTGGAGAAGATCGCCAGTAGCGAGATCACGATGGCGGCGATCATCAACTTACGGTCGAACAGGCTGATGTTCAGGCGCGAGCCCATGCTGAAAAAGAAGAACGGAGCCAGAAACTGGTTGATGGCGAAGACCCGCGGGCGCAAGTTCCATCGCGGCGAGTAGTCGGCAAAGGCGAGGCCGGCAAAGAATGCGCCGATGATGGCCGCCATGCCGATCTTGGCCGCTGCATAGGAAAGTCCCAGGCAGATGGCCAGGGCGATGATCAGCGGCGCGTCGCGGGTAGACATCCGCTGCAATCCAGGCTCCATCCGTCGCACCAGCCGCGGTGCATAGAACAGCATGATCACGGCGAAGGCCACTGCTTCCACCGCGGTCACAAACAATTGCACCCACTTGCTGGTCCCGGCCGAGGATGCAAGACCGGCGACCACGCCCAGCAGGATCAAGCCCAGGATGTCGTCAAATACGGCCGCGCCCAGGATGATGCGCGCCGGCCGGGTTTGCAGACGGTTCATATCTCCGAGAATGCGGGCGGTGATGCCCACGCTGGTCGCGACCATAGCGGCGGCCATGAAGGTGGCCTCGGGCAGCGAATGCGTGCGCAACATCATGTAGGCGAAGCCGCAGAGAAAGGGAACGGCTATGCCGGCTAGAGCCACATTGATTGAAGTGCCACCTACGCTCAGCAGGTCCTTGGGATGTGTCTCCAGGCCCACGCTGAATAGAAGGAAGATAGCGCCGATCCCGGCTACCGAGTAGATGGAGTCGGTGGGCACCACCAAGGCGACTCCATAGGGTCCGATCACCACGCCGGCCAAAATCTCGCCGAGGACCGCCGGCATCCACAGCCGCTCAAAAATTTCGCCGAAGAGCTTGGCCCAGACAAAGATCAGAAACAGTTGAAACAGGAATGGGTCAGCAGAGTGCATAGCGAATCGCGCTTCGACGCTTCCAAACGCTCGGCCACGAGGACCTTACATGGTTGAGATGCGCCCAACCCAGAGGAATCCAGAGTTTCTGAATGGAAAAAACAGTTTTGTGGATCACGAAGTATTAAAGGCGCCTCCGGTGCAACCCGTCACCAGCTCCCGATTTTTCCCGCAGCAGCCCTGGCTTCTGCCATGCTAGTGACTGTCGGTTTGTGATCAATCCTGAGCAAATCAAGTAATGATGACTGATAGCACAAAGAAAAAGGAGCCGATCCTTCTCGAGCGCAGCGCCTCGTTCGTGGGCGCGGCCTTGGGCGCTATTGCTGCGGGCGCTGCCAGTCTGCTGACAGCGGGACATTCCTGGCAGGCCTGGGCCCCCCTGGCGTTCTCCGTGGTGCTGTTGATGATCGCGCTTTACTTGGGAACTCGAGCGGGAGTTTGGGGTACTTTGCTGGCGGCCCTGGTCTTCGCTGTGCTTCTGTTCCGGCCGCTGGGAACCTTGCGTGTGGCCGATGGCCCGGCCCGCGCCAACCTGGGATGGATGTTGCTGATCGGCCTAACCTTCTCGTTTCTCTTCGCGCCGCCGACGTCAGGGATTCGACGCCGGTCCAGCCAAGCTGAAACAACGGAACCGGGCAGACGGGCATCCTAAAAATTTTAGAGCGAATCCAATGCTATCCGGAATTTACAATCCGGGGGAAATCTATGGCTACGGCACCGCAGTCCTCGGTTCGTCCGCGATGGGCGCGGGCGCCATTCTATTTCAATTCTGCCGCCCACTTGCTGAGGATCGGCAGGGAGAAGGCGGCGACGCTCGAGGAGTTGCTCGAGGCCGTCCGCGATTGCAGTGACGCGTGCATCTTCCAGCACATGTTTCAAACGCTCGAAGAACATCACTTCATTCGCGAAGGCTTCTCCAACGACTTTTCCCACTGGGCCTTCTCCGCATGCAATGAGATTGGGCTGGCGGAAAGGCTGGCCGCTCTCGACATCCGCGAATTCACCTCCACCGCCGTCATGCGTGAGCGGCTGGTGGAGATTCTAAGCGGCTACCTAAAACAGAACCCGCGCGCGGCCACGCGCGTCGCCACCGAACCTTTTTACTTGATGGCCGCGGATCTGGTTGTCATCCCCACGCCCTACGTGGCCCGCAACTTGGAAGAATTTGCCGATGGCCTGCGCAAGGTCAGCGTGCACAGTATCTACTACCATTTCATCGATGCCCGTCTCCGCCTCAAACTCAACAACAACGATTTTTCCGTTTGGTTGGAAGAGGAACTGGACATGGGTCGGGCCGCGGATCGTCTGAACCGCATCGACATCTACACTTCTACACTGGAAGGCGTGCGGCGCAGCATCCAACGAATCATCGAAGGCGAGATGCGCCAACCCTGAGCCGTGAGCTAGCCTGAGCGCAAGCGGAACCCGAAATGAGAGGATGATGAGCGAGGAGAGCCAAAAGCAGAAAGAGATGACCCAAGAATCGGGCTCCGAGGGAGAAAACTCAGGCGCGCCAAAAAAGGAAGATGCGTCTGCCGCCTCGGAGCCTCAGTCGGCTGGGCGGCATTTCCGGGAAACCACACTGCCGACCCACTTCATCGAGCGGCGCAAGCATCCTCGCATCCAGACTGAGCCGCCTCCGCCGCCGGCTCCGCCGCGGATGGAAGACTACGTCGCCATCATCGGCACGCCGGAGCTGGACGAAATCCGTTTCCTGGCTCGGCACTTGCAGGGCAAGACCGTGAAGATGGTGAATTCCACCGCCGTAGGCGGTGGCGTAGCGGAAATCCTGAATCGTTTGGTGCCGCTGTTGAACGAGCTGGAAATTGGGACCAAATGGGAAGTGATCACCGGCGGCAACGACTTCTACGAGATCACCAAGGGGTTTCATAACGCGCTCCACGGCGGCGATTACAACCTGACCCAGCAGATTCGCGACATTTTTCTCTCCTACAACGAGCAGAACCGCCAGCGTATGCAATTCGTGGAGGATCTGTTCGTGATTCACGACCCGCAGCCTGCGGGCCTGGTACAAGCCAAGGCGGAGAAGCGGGGGCGCTGGATCTGGCGTTGTCACATCGATCTCTCCAACCCGAATCCCGGAGTGTGGGAATTCCTCAAGCCGATGGTCGAGCGCTATGACGCCACGATCTTTTCGTCGCCGGCTTTTACTCGCCAGCTCTCCGTACCCCAATACCTGTTCTTTCCATCGATCGATCCGCTGTCGGAGAAGAATAAGGATCTCGACGACGAATTCGTCAACAAGGTCTGTGACGACTTCGGCATCGACCGTTCCCGGCCCATCCTCACTCAAATCTCACGCTTTGACCGACTCAAGGATCCCGTTGGCGTTATTGAATCCTACAAACTGGTCAAGAAATACGTAGACTGCCAGCTGGTGCTGGCCGGGGGTGGCGCGACCGACGATCCCGAGGGCGCGGCAGTCCTGCAGGAAGTGGTAGAGGCCGCGGGCGACGATCCTGATGTCATCATCCTGAATCTCCCGCCCTGGTCGGCGCTCGAGATCAATGCCTTGCAACGGGCCTCCACCATCATTATTCAGAAGTCGCTAAAAGAAGGATTTGGCCTTACCGTCACCGAAGGCCTATGGAAGAAAAAGCCGGTCGTGGCTGGAGCCGTGGGCGGCATTCCCAGCCAGATCATCCACAAGCTCACCGGTGTGCTGGTGCACTCAGTGGAAGGTTGCGCCTATCAGATTCGCTACTTGTTGACGCATCCGGAGTTTGCCCGCCAGCTGGGCGAGAACGGACACGCGCACGCCAAGGAAAACTTTCTGATCACGGTGAATCTCAAGCGCTGGCTGCTGCTGTTCCAGATCTTGCTGGGCATGACCGGGCCGGCGATCTAGAGAAATGCACAGCGGCGTGATGTTGGAATAGAATCACCCCAGCCGTCATGCCGAATACGAAAATTCTCCAAGCCCAAGCGCAAGAAGACAGGGGCTCACCCTCCGCAGAGAGAAGTGCGAATTCTGAGCCGCAGGTATCGGTCTTCGCGGTGCATGGCGTGGATCCGGAAGTACAGGCCTACGCCATGGCCAAGTATTCGCGCTCGGCGCTCTCCATGAAGGAGTCTCTTCGGGAGCTCAACGACCAGAAGGCCGAGCAGTTTCTCAACACTTTCTATTTCCAATACGGGCACCGCTCCATCGCCGATCTCGCGCATATTGCGCTTGCCGTCGAAAAGCTTTCCATTCTCGCGGCCATGATCCTGGTGGATGAGCAGCGCTGGGACGGACAAGAGCGTTCCACACGTTACCAGAATTTCAAAAAGAGCGGTTATTACATTCCCGACTTCGGCGCCGCTCCTGACCTGCGCGATGAATACTCGGCGACCGTCGATTTTCTCTTCTCCGAATACGAAGCCTTCAGCCAGGAGATGCTCGCCTACTACAGAACCCAGGTCGCGAAGCCCCCGGACATGGCGGAGGAGGCCTACACCCGAACCTTGCGCGCGCGAGCCTTCGACAACTCTCGCTACCTGCTGCCGCTGGCGACCAACACTTCGCTCGGTCAAATCGTCAATGCGCGTACCCTGGAGGCTCAGATCGCCCGGCTACTGGCCAGCTCTTACGCTGAGGTCCGGTATCTGGGGCAACTGCTCAAAGAAGCTGCGGTCAAGCCGGCCTTCAATCCGCAATCGGAAGCCGCGCGCGAGCTGGTCGAAGAGATCAAGGCCGCGGACCCTGCTCTAGGCGCGAGAGCGGAGCAACAGTTTCTGCGCCCCACGCGCGTAGCGCCCACGTTGGTTAAGTACGCCAATCCCAGCGCCTATGAGGTTGAGACGCGCAAAGAGCTCGCGCAGGCGGCTGCGGAGTTGATGTGTGATGTGCCGATCGTTACCTCACCGCTGCGTGTAGTTGACTTGGTTGAAAATGCGCCTCTGGAAGTGGAGATGGCCGCTACTCTGCTCTACTCGGCATGCCACCACTCATACCGGCAAGTCATTGAACGAGTGACAGGACTGACTACTGCGCAGCAGGAAGAGATCATCGACGTAGGCCTGCGAAATCGGGGACGGCATGACGAGCTGCTGCGCTCCTTCCACGCCGGCCAGCAGTTCTCGTTTGACATCCTGATGGACATCGGCGGTTTTCGCGACATGCACCGACACCGCCGCTGCACCCAGATCGAGCAAGGGTTCACGCCGCGACATCGATATGTCACTCCGCCCGATGTGGTCACGGCCGGTCTTGAAGCTCGTTATCGAAGCGCCTTCGAGCGCGTGATGTCTACTCAGTCGCACATCGATACAGGAATGGGTTCGGAATCCGAAGCCATCCCGTATCTGCTGCCGATGGGCTTCCGTAAACGGACGCTATTCAAGATGGATTTTGCCGAAGCTCTCTACATCGCCGAGCTCAGGAGCGCGCCGGCGGGACATTTTTCTTACCGCCAGGTGGCTTACGAGATGTATGAAGAGGTCTCGCGCAAACATCCCTCCCTCGGCCGCTATTTTCGCGTGCACGACATCCGTGAACCTGTGGACCTGTTGAGACGTTAGTAGCTTCAGGAATATTTTCAACCGCACACCTGAGGAGATGGTGCTCTCGACAGGTCGTTTGTGTTAGGAATTGATCCTCAGACAGACAAACCATGCTTCCAATAGAGAGAGAGAAGCGATCCTGCCTGACGAAGTCAGCTGGGCAGCAGGCGGTGCCCTCGGGCGCCGCTTCTGCTAAAATTCATAAGTAAGCTATCTTTCCCGTCCAGGTTTCCCGACCATTCAAGAATAAAAACCGACCACGGGCGAGGAGTGTGCAGGCGAGTGAAACGCGGCAAGACAGCGGTGATCATCGGCGCTCAATGGGGCGACGAAGGCAAAGGCAAAATCGTAGACGTTTTATCCCACCATTTCTCCATCGTGGCTCGTTACGGCGGCGGCCACAATGCGGGCCACACCGTCATACACAACACGAAGAAATTCGTGCTGCAGCTGGTTCCCTGTGGCGTGCTGCGCAAGGGATGTGTGGCGGTGATC
>DATDGP010000109.1:0-2117 GCA_036522035.1 Terriglobales bacterium | reverse complement strand
GCTGGCCAGGCATTTGTGCAGCGAAGCGGGGATCTGCAGGCGCTGCAAAGTGAACATCTCGGCCATGCCTTCCCGCAGACTGCGCGCCGCCGACTCATAGGAGTGCTCCAGAAAACGCGCCACTTCTTCCAGCCGCTTTTCGCCTTCTTCGGCGCTCTTCACCTTCCAGGCCGCGCGCATCAAGTTGCGCACCTGACTCTGTTGTTCGCGCGGCAGCTCCTCCCAAACATTCCGCATTTGCAGAGTAGGGTGCTGGCGCGGCAACTATAGGTACGGGGAGTCGCGGTTTCCGGCGGCTTTCGCCGTGGCGCCGGTGCCTCATTCCGTTCCATGGTCCCGTCTCCAGCACCCCCTCATCGAACCGTACGTGAAGTTTTCCCTCATACGGCTCTCCGGGAGCCTGTCCCCCGGCGGCATTCAGCTCAGGTGCGCCACACGACCCTGTGTCGAATACAGGCCGGCCTCTCTCCAGTAGGCCAGGGGCGTTTCCCGAAACGCCCGCTGTCGGCTCTGATGCTTGGCCTGCAACCATCGTCGAAGCTTGAACGTGACGTATTGATCCACCTTCCGAAAATGCTGAGCGGAATTGATCCAGTTGAAGTAAGCGGACCAGCCTCGCAAAACCGGATTGAGCTGCTCCAGCTTCTCCTTCAGCGTGGGACGCGTGTTGCAGCCAATGACCGCCTTCACTTTGTCCCTGATCCGCTGCATCGAACGCCGCGAAGGCCAGCAGTAGCAGAAGCTCCGCCGGGGATCGCGACGCGTGGGCTGTTTCCGAAAGTGCGCCCCCAGAAAGTCGAAGCCATCCTGCGCCCGGACGATGCGGGTTTTGTCTTCATTGACGGTTACCCGCAACCGCGTCAGGAACTGCTTTAGCTTCGGCATATACGTCTCCGGGGGCCTCCATCGGCACAACACCACCAGGTCGTCGGCATAGCGAACCATCTTGGTCGCCTTTACCTCCCGCTCCCAGTACAGATCCAGGGGGTGCAGGTAGATGTTAGACAACAGCGGCGAGACTACTGTCTGAACGCAAAAGATAATGTGGGCGGGGTTGGGGCTTCGGCGGCTGCGGAGCTAGGTGAGGCGGACGGGGCATTTCGCTCGGATCGGAGCCGCCGGTCGGAATGCGGATCGAATGACGGATCGTAAGTGTCTCCTTCCCCACCAAGATCTCCTTCACCAGCAGACGCAGAATTTTCTGTCGCTCAGTTACCTCCAGCGAATCCGCCCTCATCGGCAGCCGGCGGCGGAAATCACCGAGTGATTCGACCAGCCGCAGGCACTGTGCTGGGTCGGTTACGGTCGTTTCCAGCGATTGCAATTCCGTTTGCACCGCCTGCTGTTGCCTGCGGAGTTCTGGCATCCGGCAGCGAAGCTGTCCTAGGCTCGCCAAGCCTTCCTGATAAGCGTTCAGCAGGCGGTCCATGCTCTTCTCCAGCCGGGCCTGTTCGCGGTGTAACGATTCCTGACGCTGCCTCAGCGGATCGGCCTTCCGGGCCGCTTCTACCCGGCGGTTCAATTCCGCCTGGATCACGCGCGGGTCTTCCAACAGCCGCATCAACTCCTCCCAGACCACGGCATCCAGGTGATCCTGACGAACGGGCGGGTTATCACAAACCGCGCCCTGAAGATGGCGATAGGCATCCGAACCCAAGCACCGGTAGTAATAAAGCTTGCGCGCCGAGGTGCGCGTGGAAGTCCGATAAAGGGCGTAGCCGCAACGCTCACAAACCAGCATCCCCTGCAACAAGGAGGGTTCGATCGTGCGCCGGGGAGAATGACGTTGGTTTTGCTCCAGTTGCTCTTGTGTCAGGGCGAAAGTCTCTTCGCTGATCAAAGCCGGAACCGCGATCTCGATCCAATCGGGTCGGGGCCGCTCGTGGTTGGCACTGTCGCGGCTCGCCAGCCCCTGGCGTTTCCGCAACGCTCGGGTGATGCGCTGTCGCGGGCGGAGTTCGGTCTTCCCATAGCAGGCCCGGCCTCGGTAGGCCGGGTTGCGCAGCATCCCCCAAACCGTGGACCGCTCCCAGCGTGTCGTCCCCGTCCGAGTCGGAACCTGCTCCTCGTTCAGCCGTCGGGCAATCGCATTGATGCTCAGCCCTCGCTGCGTGTAC
>DATDGP010000108.1:0-1911 GCA_036522035.1 Terriglobales bacterium | reverse complement strand
CGACACGTTTGGCGATCTGACCCATCAGTTTGTCGTGATTAACTCGATCGAAAAATTTCTCCAAATCAAAATCAACCACCCAGCCGTAGCCTTCGGCGATATACTGCTGCGCCTGTGCCACCGCTTGATGAGCCGACCGTCCCGGCCGAAAACCGTAGCTGTGATCGGAAAACGTCCGGTCCCACTGCCTCTGCAGAACCTGCATCACCGCCTGCTGGATAAATCGATCCAGCACCGAAGGAATGCCTAACTTTCTGACACCTCCTCCGTCCGGCTTCGGGATTTCCACCCGTCTCACCGGCTGCGGCTTGTAGGTCCCACTCAACAGTTGTTCCCGGATGGCTGGCCAGTGCTGCTTCAAGTAGCCGGTGATTTCGCCGACAGTCATCCCATCGACGCCCGCACTACCTTTATTAGCCTTCACCCGCCGCAATGCTTCCTTCAGGTTTTCTCGTTCACATACTTCCTCCATCAATTGATTCGTGCTGGCTGGGCTTTCGGGTCCATGCACCGCCGGAAACGATTCGATCCCTTCCCTTCCCGCTTCCCGGGCTTCACCCGCTGGCGGAGACGAGAAGTCCAGTTGCCCCTGGACGTTCTGCCGCATGTCGCTCCTGAGATCCATTTCCTACTAACCACTCCTCTCGTTTGGGCCTTCAGCCACCGGTCCCGGCTCGGTCTATCCGTTGACTCCACCTTTCGGTTACGGAGTGCCTCACTAACCTTGCCGACGACATGACCCACTATGCCCGCTGCTGACTTCTGCCCTGCGGTCAGGCTGCCTCTCGACCGCCTCAGTCGCCGAAGCGACACAGGACAGATCTCCTGGGGTAATCTCAGCCGCCTTCCGTGCGCAATCGCCGGATCTACGCTCTGCATCCTTGATGGATATGGACTTTGCGGTAAGTAGCCCGCTCGTCCGACGCTCACGCCTTATATCCGGTGTTTGTCCATCGACTCGCACGTTTGCTCCACGCTGCCTTCAGACCTCGCCTCGCGACGATAGCCCTTGCGTTATCACTAGCCCTTCACCTCCATCAGGTTGGGCGGAGGACTTTCACCTCCAAGCTGCTGAGCATGCCCAGCGCACTACTAAGCCGCTTGCGCGGCAGGGGCAGTATACTGGCTCTGTGTTTTGGAGCGATTGCGCGGTAATTCGTTCGAGCGGCTTGAGAGCCAAAACATTTCCGGATCATTCTGATCAATACGCTATAAAGCAATTGTGCTGCCAAACCGCCGTGGCTTAAGTACAACAGCCCGTATCGGCAATGCACCGGCGCACAGCCTTCGCGTCCTACCCGGGTTTCGCTCCGCCGGCGCACTGCCGATACAGCCCTGATTTGTTAGCGCCAGCTATCCTTACGGCCTCACTGGTACTGGCAACTCTTTGTGTAGAAGTGGTTCCAGGAAGGCGAGCTTTTCGGCCCGTTTTCGTGCTCGTTCTATTGCTTTGTCAGGCGGGTAAAGCTGCTAAGGACGCTGACGACTTCGGCGGCTCGTGCAACGTCGCCGCCTTCCTTCATCACCCCAGCGATTCGCGCCAAATCCTCCTTATCGACCCGGCGGAGTTCGACAGATGTCCAACGCACTGCTTTCTTTCGCGCTTTTTGGATGTCTGGAAAAAGGCCGTCCGCGCGCTCGTAAATCCCCGACGCGTCGTCAAATGTATACTGGCCGAAACCGGCGAAGGTCTCGCCGGGCGAAAGCTTGGGATGGGTGCCCTCCCAAGCCCAAAAGAGGGTTCGTTCTGTGACCCGAAGACCGATCGCTGTGCTTCTCCAGCGACCAAAAAGCATCCCTGTTTCGTCGAAGGTCTCGCCATCGAGCCGTACTGTGTTAGCCCCATCGTCCAACATTATTCGAAATAGTGCCAACCTATTCCCGCCGTCCGACGGCCATTGCCTCGCCCAC